>CALKBB010000370.1 GCA_937989795.1 uncultured Collinsella sp.
GGCGTCATGCAGCGGGATATCGACTATGTGGTGAAGGACGGCGAGGTCATCATCGTCGATGAATTCACCGGCCGCCTCATGATCGGCCGCCGCTATTCCAATGGCCTGCACCAGGCCATCGAGGCCAAAGAGGGCGTGCTCGTACGCGAGGAGAACCAGACCCTGGCCACCATCACCCTGCAGAACTACTTCCGTCTGTATGACAAGCTCTCCGGCATGACCGGCACGGCACTTACCGAGGATGCCGAGTTCCGCGAGATCTACAAGCTGCCCGTCGAAGTCATCCCTTCCAACAAGCCCGTGCAGCGCGTGGATCACGAGGACCTGGTGTACCGCACCATTCAGGCCAAGTACAACGCCGTTGCCGACGACGTTGAGCGTCGTCACGCCAAGGGCCAACCGGTCCTGGTGGGCACCGTCTCCATCGAGAGTTCCGAGAAGCTGTCCGCCGCCCTTACCAAGCGCGGCATCGCACACGAGGTCCTCAACGCCAAGCACCATGAACGCGAGGCCCACATCGTTGCCCAGGCCGGACGCTACGGCGCCGTGACCATCGCTACTAACATGGCCGGTCGTGGTACCGACATCCTGCTGGGCGGCAACCCCGACGAGCTGGTGCGCGAGCGCCTGGAGTACGAGGGCCTGACCATGGAGGACGTGACGCCCGAGCAGCTCGAGCAGTTTAACGCCGAGGCCAAGGAGACCTGCAAGGCCGAGCGCGAGCGCGTGCTTGCCGCCGGCGGCCTGACCGTTATCGGCACCGAGCGCCACGAGTCCCGCCGTATCGACAACCAGCTGCGCGGCCGCTCCGGCCGTCAGGGCGATCCGGGCGAGACCCAGTTCTACCTGTCGCTCGAGGACGACCTCATGCGCCTGTTCGGCGGCGACAAGATGGACCGCGTCTCCAAGATGATGGTCACGGCCGACATGGGCGACGACATGCCCATCCAGCACAAGATCATCTCCAAGGCCGTCGAGAGCGCCCAGCACAAGGTCGAGAGCATCAACTTCTCCATGCGTAAGAGCGTCCTTGAGTACGACGACGTTATGAACAAGCAGCGCCAGGTCATCTACGCCGAGCGCAATAAGATTCTGGACGGCAAGGACCTGACCGACCACATCACCGAGGTCATGCACGATACCGTCTACCGTTGCGTGCAGGAGTTCTGCACCAAGGACAGCCACGATGGTGAGCGCGACCTGGAGGGCCTGCGCAAGTGGGTTGTGGAGCTCACCGGTCACATCGATACGCCGAAGTTCCCCGACGAGGATTTTGAGGCCCTGGCTGCCGATGTCCTGGCTTACGTAGAGAAGTGCTACAACATGAAGGCCGAGCGCTTGGGCGAGGACCTGATGCGCGAGCTCAACACCCAGGTCATGCTGCGCGTCATCGATACCCGCTGGATGAACTACCTGCAGGAGATGGACTACCTCAAGACCGGCATCGGCCTGCGCGGCTTTGGTCAGCGCGACCCGCTGGTTGAGTACAAGACCGAGGCCTACGGCGCGTTCCAGATACTCGTCGATACCATGTATGAGGATTACCTGCGCACGGTTCTGCGCATCGAGATCAAGGCTGCCCCGCGTGCCGTGGAGCACAAGGAGGAGCCCGCGCTCGAGGGTGCGCGCTTCTCCGGTCCTGCCGAGGTCGATGGTGACAACGGCGACTCGGTGCTGCGCAAGCAGGCGCAGGTGCAGGCCCGCACGGCTGTCCAGGGTGGTCCGGCTGCCGTCAACAACGGTGGCAAGGTGACCACCTATCGCAAGTCCGAGAGCGACGATCCGTACGTTAACGTGGGCCGCAACGACCCGTGCCCCTGCGGTAGCGGCAAGAAGTTTAAGTACTGCCACGGCAGGAATCGTTAATGGCTGAGGCTTTAGAGGTAACGCCCGCCGAGCTGGACGCGTTCGCGGACCGGCTCGGCGAGGGCGAGTCGTATCTCCACCTGGACGAAAAGCGCACGCGCGTGACCGAGCTCGAGGCCAAAAGTGTTGCCCCTGGCTTTTGGGATGACGCCGACGCCGCCCGTGCCACCATGGAGGAGATCGCGCGTACCAAGGAAGATATCGCTGCCGTGGACACCGCGCGCGGCGAGCTTTCCGATGCCCGCGCCGCGCTGGAGCTTGCCGAGGAGATGGGGGATGACCCCGACGCCGTCGCCCTTCGCGAGGAGGCTACAGCCACGGCTGAGCGCCTGGCCCGGGCCATCGATGAGCTTGAGCTTTCGAGCTGGTTTACCGGTGAGTTCGATCACGGCGATGCCATTGTGACCATCAAGCCCGGACAGGGTGGTCTGGAGGCCCAGGACTGGACCTTCATGCTCTTTAAGATGTACATGAAGTACTGCCAGCGTCGCGGCTGGAAGGTCACCATCAACGACTGTCCCGCAGCCGAGGTCATCGGCATCGACCGCGCGACCTTTACCGTCGAGGGCAAGGACGCATTTGGCATGCTGCGCGCCGAGGCCGGCGTCCACCGCTTGGTTCGCATTAGCCCCACCGACGACAAGAAGCGCCGCCAGACCACGTTTGCCGGCGTCGAGGTCATCCCCGTGCTACCCGATGATATCGACATCGAGATCAGTCCCGATGACATCCGCGTGGACGTGTACCACGCGAGCGGCCCGGGCGGTCAGGGCGTCAACACCACCGACTCCGCCGTGCGCGTGACGCATTTCCCCAGCGGCATTGTGGTCACCTGCCAAAACGAGCGCAGCCAGATCCAGAACAAGGCCGCGTGCATGCAGATCCTCAAGGCTCGCCTGTACGAGATTGAGCTCGAGAAGCGCGCCGAGGCGCTCGATGAGATTCGCGGACCCAAGACCACGATTGGTTTTGGCAACCAGATCCGCAGCTACGTGCTCTACCCGTACCAGATGGTCAAGGACCTACGCACGGGCGTGGAGACCAGCAATGTCGAGGCCGTTCTTGACGATGGCGACCTGGACCCGTTTGTTATTGGCTACCATCGCTGGGCCACCGGCAACGCCGATGCAGAAGGCTCGGAGGTCTAAAACATCGGGCGGCTTCAAACCGATGCTAAGCCCAACGGTTGGACGGGTTTGTATCCAGAATAAACCCTGCGCAGGGGTGGTTTTTGTCCGGCGAATCGGTAGAATCGAATACAAGAAGAAGTTCAAAGCGCATCCGTTTGGGTGCGCTTTTTTGAGGGAGGCAGCATGGCATATCGTCTGGACATCAAGCGCATTCTTTCGATGAACTTCTTTCACGACCTGCCCCAGATCATGTTGGGGTGTGCCTTGGCCGCCATCGCGACCGACCTGTTTTTGATTCCCAATGGTCTTGCCGCCGGTGGCGTTACGGGCCTTGCCACCATTATCCAGGCGGTCGGCGCGGCGCGCTGCCTATCGCTTCCCGTTGGTATTCAGACGATCGTGATGAACGCCTTGCTGCTGCTGGTCGTTATGCGCGAGGGCGGCATGTTCTACGTGGTGCAGACCGCGACGGGCTTTGTGCTGCTGGGCTTCTTTACCGATCTGTTCGCCCCGTTTGTAGCACCTCTGGCGGATGCGGACCTGATGCTTCCCGCCATGTGGGGCGGCATTATTACGGGCATCGGTTACGGCATGGTGTTGCGCGCCGGCGCCAACACCGGCGGCTCGGACACGATTGGCCAAATCATCTCGCGTAACACCTCGCTGCCGGTGGGCTCGACCGTCATGGCAATCGACGTTGCCGTGTGTGCGCTGTCGGCTCCGGTCTTTTCAATCGAAAACGCACTATATGCAGGCCTTTCGATGGTCATTAGCGGCTATGTGATCGATGCCGTGGTCGATGGCGGCAACAAACGCCGTATGGTACTCATCATCTCGGATAAGTTCCCTGATATCGCTGCCGATATCATGTATGGCCTGGGTCGTGGTTGTACCAAGTTTAAGGCGACTGGCATGTATTCGGGTGCCGAGAAGCCGGTGATTATGGTCATCGTGAGCCGTCGAGAGCTCAATACCCTCAAGACGATCGTGCGCGAGCGCGATCCTCACGCCATTGTGACGGTCGCTGACGTTACGGAAGCCTTCGGCGAGGGATTCAAGGACATTAGCGCGTAGGGTCGACCGCGTTCCATCCAAAAGACGTTCACATTGATAAACCGTTTCATCAGCGGTTCTGCCTGCTAAATTGTTCAAATAATGATAAAAACTCTGGTAAAGCCATCAGTTTCCAGCATAATGAATGACGTACGTGCATTGCGGCTGTGTTGGGATTACCTTCGGTGCCGTGCGCATTTTGTCTAATGAGGATGAAAGGAAGGCACAATGAGCGACGAAGAGCTCAAAAAGGTTGCCAACGAGGTAAGGAAGGGCATCGTCACCGGCGTGCACGCTGCCAAGTCCGGCCATCCGGGCGGTTCGCTCGGCGCTGCCGACATCATGACCTATCTGTACTTTGAGGAAATGAACGTCGACCCGGCCGATCCCCGCAAGGCCGACCGCGATCGTTTTGTGCTCTCCAAGGGCCATTGCGCTCCGGGCCTGTACGCCGTGCTCGCCGAGCGTGGGTTCTTCCCCAAGGAGGATCTCGAGACGCTGCGCCATATCGGCAGCCACCTGCAGGGTCATCCCAACATGAACGACACCCCGGGCGTCGACATGTCCACCGGCTCGCTCGGCCAGGGTATCTCCGCCGCCGTGGGTATGGCCGTTGCCGCCAAGCACTGGGGCGATACTTACCGCACGTACGCCCTGCTGGGCGATGGCGAGAGCGAGGAGGGCCAGGTCTGGGAGGCCGCCATGTTTGCCGGCAACCAGCAGCTCGATAACCTCTGCGTGATCGTCGACCACAACGGCCTGCAGATCGACGGCCCCGTCGAGGAGGTCAACGACCCCATGCCGCTCGCCGACAAGTTCCGCGCGTTCAAGTTCCACGTGGTGGAGCTCGCCGACGGCAACGACTTCGACCAGATCCGCGCCGCCTTTGCCGAGGCTCGCGCCACCAAGGGGCAGCCGACCGCCATTATCGCCGAGACCCTGAAGGGCAAGGGCGTGTCCTTTATGGAGAACCAGGTTGGTTGGCACGGCAAGGCCCCCAACGATGAACAGTTTGAGCAGGCCATGGCAGAGCTCACGGCCGCCGGAGAGGAGCTCTAGGATGGCAGACGTCAAAAAAATCGCCACGCGCGTAAGCTACGGCGAGGCCCTCGTCGAGCTCGCCAACGAGCACGATGACTTTGTGGTCCTCGACGCCGACCTGGCCGCCGCCACGCAGACCGGCAAGTTCAAGGCCGCCTGCCCCGACCGCTTCTTCGATGTGGGCATCGCCGAGAGCAACCTGATGGGTGTTGCCGCCGGTATCGCGACCACCGGCCGCGTTGCCTTCGCGAGCACCTTTGCCATGTTCGCAGCCGGCCGCGCTTTTGAGCAGGTCCGTAACTCCATCGGCTACCCGCACCTCAACGTTAAGATTGGTGCCACGCACGCCGGTATCTCGGTGGGCGAGGATGGTGCCACGCACCAGTGCTGCGAGGATATCGCCCTCATGCGCGTCATCCCCGGCATGACTGTGATCGTTCCTGCCGACGACGTCGAGGCCCGCGCCGTGACGCGCGCCGCCTACGAGTGCGACGGCCCCGTGTACATGCGCTTTGCCCGTCTGGCCTCGCCGGTTATCAACGATCCCGAGACCTACAAATT
>CALKBB010000371.1 GCA_937989795.1 uncultured Collinsella sp.
GATGCTATCGTAAATCCTAAGACAGGTGCTTTAAAGAGCCTTGCAGAGGTAGATGCTGTCGGACACCGTGTCGTACATGGCGGAGAGAAATTTGCAAGTTCTGTTGTTCTGACAGAGCAAGTTCTGGCTCAGATCGAAGAGTGTAACGATCTTGCACCACTTCACAATCCTGCAAACCTGATCGGAATCCGTGCCTGCCAGGAATTAATGCCAAACGTGCCTATGGTTGGTGTATTTGATACCGCTTTCCATCAGACAATGCCTAAGAAAGCATACCTTTACGGTCTGCCTCATGAATATTATGAGAAATACAAAGTGAGAAGATACGGTTTCCACGGAACCAGCCACAGCTTCGTATCCAAGAGAACAGCAGAGTTCTTAGGACTCGACTTAAATAACTCCAAGATTATCGTAGCACATCTTGGAAACGGTGCTTCCATCAGTGCAGTAGAAAATGGCAAATGTGTGGACACCTCCATGGGATTAACCCCGCTTGAGGGACTTGTAATGGGAACCCGTTCCGGAGATATCGACCCGGCAATCATGGAGTTCATCGCAAAGAAAGAGAACTTGGACATCGAAGGTGTTATGAACGTATTAAATAAGAAGTCCGGTGTACAGGGATTATCCCGTCTTTCCTCTGACTTCCGTGATTTAGAGGCTGGTTACAATGAGGGAAATGAGCTTGCAATCAATGCAATAGAAGTATTCTGCTACCGCGTGGCAAAATACATCGGTTCTTACGTTGCAGCAATGAACGGTGTAGATGCCATTACCTTTACCGCCGGAATCGTAACCTCTCTCGCCCTGCTGGAGATTTCCCTGGGGCTTCTTTCGCTTATCCGTCCGCGAAAGCTCCGTACGCCCACCCATGTCTTCCCCGCAATCGCCGCTAACCTCTGTGCTTTTCTGTTAGTGACCGTTGTGGGGCTCTCGGGCTTTTCCAGCATCGACTTGGAGCAGGCGCTGAATTTTGGATTTGACCGTTGGCAGCCCATCACCACATATGCGTCTCAGGGTTTTATCACTTCGTTCACCGAAATGGTCAACGAGTTGCCCATTGAGAAGCCCGAAGACTATACGCCCGATGAGGCGCAGAGCATCGAGCAGGAGCTCGCCGCCACCTACGACAGCACGTATGGCTCGAGCGAGCAGCGCGCGGCGGCCGTTGCCCAGTTCAATGAAATCAAGCCGACGATTGTTGCCGTCATGAATGAGAGTTTTAGCGACCTTTCGTGCTTTGAGCAGCTCCAGGCGGCCGGGTACACCGGCCCCGCATTCTACAACTCGCTTCCCGACACACTTGTTCGCGGCACCATGCTCGCTTCGGTCGCCGGTGGCGGAACGGCGAACTCCGAATTCGAATTTTTGACCGGAGCGACAACGGCCTTTGTCGGATTAGGCAAAATCCCCTATCAGCTATATCAGATGAATGGCGTCGACAGCCTGGCAAAGGACCTTAAGGAGCTTGGGTATACCGCTACCGCTATGCACCCGCAAAACCCCGTCAACTACCATCGAGATAAAATCTATCAGCAGCTGGGCTTTGGAGACTTTCTTTCAATCGGCGATTTCGAAGGTGCGCCCTGTTACCATGCCGGCGTATGCGACTACGCCACCTACGACAAGATACTCGACCTGCTTAGAACCGACGAAGCCCCGCAGTTCATCTTTGACGTCACGATGCAAAATCACGGCGGCTACGACTATGGCACCGTTCCCGCCGAGGAGCTTACAAACTATTGGGTCGAGGGAGCCAGCGAGGGTGCCAATAGCGCGCTCAACACCTATCTTACCTGCATCAACGCATCCGACCGGGACCTCGAGTACTTTATCAACGAGCTCCGCAATATCGGCAGACCGGTTGTCCTTGTCTTTTTTGGCGACCATCAGCCGAGCGCCGCAACGACTCTCAACGACGAGCTGTACCCTCAGGAAGATACGGAGATCGGAAGAGC
>CALKBB010000372.1 GCA_937989795.1 uncultured Collinsella sp.
CGGCAACGGGCTCGGCGTCGACCGGCACATCGCCCTCGTCAGCACCCTCGTCCTCGGCAGCATCTTCGCCGTTCGCAGCAGCGACGGCCTCGTGAGGATCCTTGCCCTCGGCCTCGGCACGCATGCCCAGCACCAGGTTGCGCAGGCCCGCGACCGTACCGTCCACATCGGGAGCGGGCTGGTCGGCATGCAGATAGGCCCAATCCATCATAAAGGTCGCCGAAGACAGCGCGCCGATGGCCAGCGCGTCGTCGGGACACGAAAGCTCGACCTCAAAGACACGCTCATCGTGCTCGCTCACACGAGTGCGGCCGCACGAAATGCTGCCGGCAAGCCCGGTCTCGTTCATGAGCTCGACCGTCACGTGCTCCAGCAGATGGCAAAGCTCGGTCTGGCCCATGCAGTCCTGGAACTCGCGACCGGAATCGCCCAGGCACAGATGCTTGGCAATCGCGGGCACCAGGTAGTACACGCGCGCCGTGGCTTCGATGTCCTCCGAGGTCATGAGCGGCATGCCGGGGTTCACCAGCACATGCGCGCAGATCTTGTCCTCGCTGACGGTGACCTTAAGGATGTTGAACAGGCCTGCCATAACTCTCCCCTACTCTTCCTTACCCTACTCGTCGCCGTCGTGCGGGTCCGCAGAGCCCGCACCCGACACCGTCGGCTTATCTGCCGAGGGCTCGGAATCCTTCTTATCGGTTTCGGCCGGAGCGATCACGCGAATGAGCGAGATGCGCTGGCCACGCATCGACTGCACCTTAAACTTGTACCCCGCGACCTCAAACACCTCTCCGATGTCGGGTACCGAGTCGCAAAGCTCCAAAATCCAGCCGGCGATGGTCTCATAATCATCGCTTTCCTCGAGCGGCCAACCAAGCTCAATCGCGTCATCGCACGAAAAACGCCCATCGACGAGCCACTCGCGGCGCGAAAGGCGCGTGAGGTACTTGTTGTCGGGGTCGAACTCGTCCTCGATCTCGCCCACGATCTCCTCGACGATGTCCTCGATGGTGATGATGCCGGCCGTGCCACCGTACTCGTCCACGACCACTACGATCTGGTCGTGCGAGGTCTGCATCTCGGACAGCAACGGCAGGATGTCCTTGGTGTCGGGCACAAAGGTGGCGTCGCGCAAAAAGTCGGCGATGGGCTGGTCGCCCTTGCCGTCGAGCGAAGGCTGGATCAGGTCCTTGATGTGCGCGATGCCGGCGACGTTGTCGGGATCCTCGTGATAGACGGGGATGCGGCTAAAGCCGGTCTGGCGCATGGTGGACAGCACGTCGGCGACCGTCTCGTCGTCCTCGCACATGGTGGTGTCCACGCGCGGCACCATGACCTCGCGGGCAACGGTGTCGCCCAGGTCGAAGATCTCGTGGATCATGCGCTTTTCCTCGTCGAGCAGGTCGTCCTGCTCCGAGACCATGTACTTGATCTCCTCCTCCGAGACGTTCTGGCGGTCGTCGGCGCTCTTGATGCGCAGGATGCGGGCCAGGCCATCGGAGCAGGCGCCGGTCAGCCACACGAGCGGGTGGGCGATCTTTTGGAAAAACGACAGCGGGCCCACGACCTGCTTGGATACGCCCTCGGCGTTGGCCAGTCCAATGCGCTTGGGAACCAGCTCGCCGATCACGATAGACACGAAGGCGACCGCGACGGTGATGATAACCGGCGCCAGGCCACGCGCGATGGCGGAGAGCGGCGCGATGCCAAAGCTCGTGAGCCATGTGGCAAGCGGGTCGGACAGGCTCGTCGAGGCGACGGCAGACGAGGCAAAGCCCACGAGCGTGATGGCGACCTGGATGGTGGCGAGCAGCTGGTCGGAATCGGCGGCCAGCTTAATGGCGCGCTCGGCGCGCTTGTCGCCCTCCTCGGCCTCGTGCTCCAGCACGGCGCGCTTAGCCGTGGTGAGCGCCATCTCGGACATGGAGAAGTAGCCGTTGATGAGGGTCAAAACGAGGGTGGTGATAAGGGAGATGGTTATGTCCATCGGGAGTTTCTCGAACCTCCAAGATTCGGGACGTTAGGGTAAAACGTTGATGACAGATACAGCAATTGCACTGGCGCCCAAACGAGGACGCGGACGCGCAGGCATGGTCGCTAGATTACGAAGAGGATCACCGCCATGAACTGGAAGATGCTGCCGGCGAGCACCCACAGGTGAAACACGCTGTGCAGATAGCGCACGTTTTTGGCGATATAGAACGGCACGCCCGCGGTGTAGCACACGCCGCCGACGGCGAGCAGGGCAAGTGCCACGGGGTTGAGCAGCGACACGAGCTCGGGCAGCTTAAAGACGACGAGCCAGCCCATCAGCAGGTAGACCAGGCCGCTTACCCAGTGCGGTTGACGCTCACGCATAAAACACTCGAGGGCGATGCCGATGATGGCGATGGCCCACACGGCAAAGAACAGCACAGCGCCGCCGTCGTTTGCGAGTGTGATGAGGCAAAACGGCGTATAGCTGCCGGCTATGAGCAGGTAGATGCAGCTGTGGTCGATAATGCGGAACACGCGTTTAGCGCCCGCGGGCTGAATCGCATGGTAGAGCGTAGAGGCTAGGTATTCGAGGATAATGCTGACGCCATAGACAATTGCCGCGGCCATGTGGGCCGGGCCCCCGCCGCGCAGGGCGGCGAATACGATCAGGAGCACCAGGCCCGCGATACCCAGCAGGCAGCCGACACCATGGGTGACGGAGTTCATGATCTCCTCGCCCACCGTGTAGTGTGGAACGGCCGCGGTCTTGGGTCGCGGCTTAGAACTGTCGCTCGAATCGGACATGCCGGTTACATCCTCCAACGTAAAGAGTTCTCAACACTATATCAAAGCGTCTAGGTACGTGCGAAATTTGCACCATACGTGACCCTTTGTTTACCCATTCTTTGCTTGTTGACGCATCAACGGCGAACGTCCATAATGCGCTTGCATTAAATGTTGATGTATTAACATCTTATAGGAGAATACCGCATGGCTCAAAACGCACGTTCCCATCGAAAGCTCAAGATAGCCGGCATCGTTGCGCTGGTGGTTGTCGTTGCGCTGCTCGGATTTGCCGGCAACTTTCTGTTTGACTTCGCGCTGAATCCCCGCGCGCCATACACCATGAAGATGATGCAGGATGGCAAGGACGCCGAAAAGGGCGAACAGATGGATGCCGAGGACACCGAGGCGCGGGCGTGGTTTAAGGACAACCGCAAGAGCAGCAGCCTTACCGCAGATGACGGAACCGAGCTCGCCGCTTGGTATTTTGCCGCCCCAGAGAGCACGCACGATTACGCTATCTGCCTACATGGATATACCAACGAGCCCATCGGCATGGCCCGATACGCCAAACGATTCCATGACCGCGGTATGAACGTACTCGCACCCGCCGCCCGCGCCCACGAGCGCTCCGGCGGCGACTATATCGGCATGGGCTGGCCCGAGCGCCTCGACATCGTCGCATGGATTGGGCGGATCGTCGCAGCTGACCCCGAGGCGCGCATCCTGGTCTTTGGCGAGTCGATGGGTGCGGCAACCGCCATGAACGTCGCGGGGGAATCTCTGCCCGCAAACGTGAAATGCATTATCGAGGACTGCGGTTATACGAGTGTTTGGGACGAGTTTTCTCTGCAGCTCAAGGACGTGTTCGGCCTGCCCAGCTTTCCCTTGCTCGATGTAGCAGACTTGGTGTGCAACGTGCGCGCGGGCTACGACTTTCATAAGGCGAGCAGCGTGGAGCAACTCAAACACGCGACGGTTCCCATGCTGTTTATCCACGGCGACCAGGACACCTTTGTGCCGTACAGCATGCTCGACCAAAACTACGACGCGTGCGCCAGCAAGGTCAAGCAAAAGCTCACCATCCATGGCGCCACCCACGCCAAGAGTGCGCAAGTTGACCCCGAGCTCTACTGGAACACAGTCAACAACTTCCTCGACGAGTATTTTTAGGCAAATAGTACGGTTTACTGGTCTATCTGACCCCCTATTTTCGGAAGTGCGGGGAAAATCTCGGGAAGCCCGTCCAGACCGCAGTTTTACCAACAATTTATCAGGGGTTTTGTTGCCAAAAAACGTCGTGTGCTCGGCGGTCTCGAAATTTGCCGCATACTTCCGGAAAGCCGCCCGTGAGGCTGTGCCCACGGGCGGCTTTTGCTCTACTTGCGCCAGAAAAGCGCTTCATTTGTCCAATAACTAGGCGCTACTTGACCTCGATGAGCTCGTACTTGCTCGTGCCCAGGCCGATCTTCTCGGCGTGTGCGATACAGGCGCGCCAGTCGGTGTCGGGATGCGTGATGCAGAAGGGGTCCTTGGCCTGCTCGCCCTCCAGATGCTCGTGGTTATGCTCCATCTTGGCGGCGCTGTCGGTGAGCTCGGTGTTGGGCAGCGGCTCGGATGCCATGACGGCATCGGCACAGGCCTGGTCGATGGCGACCGGGTCAAAGCTCGCGAACATGCCGATATCGTTAACGATAGGCGTGTCGTTTTCGGGATGGCAATCGCAGTTGGGGCTGATATCCATGGCAAGCGAGATATGGAAGCTCGGACGGCCGTCGACGACGGCCTTAGTGTACTCGGCGATCTTGCAGTTGAGCACGTCGGCCGCGGCGTCATAGCCGGGCTTGATGCAGTCCTGGTTGCATGCCGCAATGCAGCGTCCGCAGCCCACGCAGCGATCGTGGTCGATGGTGGCCACGTGCACCGTGCGAGTAGCGCCGCTGGCAAGCTCGCGCTCGCGGGTGTCGTCGAACGAGATAGCGTTGTGCGCGCAGATCTTTTCGCAGGCATGGCAGCCAACGCAGTGCTCGGTCGCGACGTTCGGCTTGCCGGCGGCATGCTGCTCCATCTTGCCGGCACGACTACCGCCACCCATACCAAGATTCTTCATGGCGCCGCCAAAACCGGCCTGTTCATGGCCCTTAAAGTGGGTGAGGCTGATCACGATATCGGCATCCATGAGTGCCTGACCGATCTTGGCCTCGTGCACGTACTCGCCGCCCTCGACCGGGACGAGCGCCTCGTCGGTACCCTTGAGGCCGTCGGCGATGATGATCTGGCAACCCGTGGCATACGGGGTAAAGCCGTTCTGGTAGGCGGTGTCGATGTGCTCGAGCGCGTTTTTGCGGCTACCGACATAGAGCGTGTTGCAGTCGGTAAGGAAGGGCTTGCCGCCCAGCTCCTTCACGACATCCGCGACGGCGCGGGCGTAGTTGGGGCGCAAAAAGCTCAGGTTGCCCAGCTCGCCAAAGTGAATCTTGATGGCGACGAACTTGTTCTCAAAGTCGATCTGCTCAATTCCGGCGTGGCGGATGAGGCGCTTGAGCTTGTCGAGCTGGCTCTCGCGAGCATGCGTGCGCAAGTTGGTGAAGTACACCTTAGCGGGTGCTGCGGATGCAGTTGCGGTCATAGATCTATCCCCTCGGTCTATATGGCGTTACAGACATAAGAGGATGGTACCCGTTGAAGTAGGGTCAAAGTCAAGCGCGAAACCTAGTCGTTGGGGACGTCCCTTTCCTGCCGGGCGGCGAAAGAATGTCCCCAGCGACTAGTCTTTTAAGAACGTCCCCGATGACTACTCTTGGACTTTGAGGGCTTCGGCCAGACTGACGCGCTTGATAGAACGCGTGTGCAGCAGCGCCACGACCAGGTAGGTCGCAAAGCCAATGCCGACGCATGCAACCATGGACCAAGCGGGCACGTAGATCTCGATATTGCCGTTGTAGGCGAGCAGCATCGAGCGGAAGATGGCCGTGAGCGAGCCGATAATGACCGGCAGACTCAGCACGAGCGACGCCACCACGCACAGCGTGATCGAGCGGATGTACAGATGCGAGATCTCGCTATCGCGATAGCCAAAGACTTTCATGTAGCTGATCGACCGGGCGCTGTGGTCGATCACAGCCTTGGTCAGCAGGTACATAAACAGCAGGAAGATAAACACCGCGAGCCCAACCATCATTCCGATCATTTTGCTCATCATGCCGATAAACTGGTCGCCCACGGCGCGCATGTCGTCGGGCGTGGTGTCGCCGGCAAAGTAACGAGCATCGAGATCGAGCTTCTCGTCGCTCACATAGCCGTTAAAGTAGGCGGCGTCGTTGTCGAACAGCTCGTTAAAGTCGTCGATACTCATATAGATATTCATGTCCGACTTGGAGCCCCAGGCACAGTCCTTGCCCGCGTACTCAAGGGAATAATGCTCGCCCTCGTACTTGTCGCCGAGCGTGACCTTCTGGCCCTTGCTCCAGCCAAACTTATCGAGCAGACCGCCGCCAAAGACGACGCGTCCATCGCCGACGTTGAGGTCTTTCCAATAGCGCGAATCGGATGAAATGCCGTAGACGGAAATCGTCTCCTCGCCATTACCATCGCCGCGGTCGTATTGCAGCTGGTAAACGGCGTATTTCTCGGCCTGCGCGATTGCGCCCGCGCCGTTGTCGGTCGTATTGACCGGGTGGATATCGTCGTTGTCAGTGTCGATCTTAGAGGCCTTGTCGATCAGGTCGATAGCCTCGTCACGGTCGCAGCCGAGGGCATCGGCAAGATCGTCAAGGCGCGCGTAGAGCGCATCTTTCTTGTCCTGGACCTTGGCAAGCGCGTCCTGCGCTGCGGTCAGGCTCTCGGCAGACGGAGATGCGGTCGCAGCATCGGCTGCCGCCTGCGCCGCATCGGCCGCGTCGTCAAGCTCGTCATCGGCATCCTGGGCGGCGGTGAGGAGCGCGCCGTCAACCGACTGCAAGCGCTCGAGTGCTGACCACTGCTCACGCTCCTCGGCAGTGCCCTCGAGCTCCAGTGGCGCCTTGAGCGTGTACTGGTGCTCGGCGACCAGGCTTGTCTCGAGGTTGTCCGCATAGTGCGTCATCGTGGGCAAAATCGCCAGGCCAAAGAGCAGTAGCAGCGAGGCAAACGCGATGCCCACGAAGAGCGTGGCGAAGTTGCCCAGGTTGCGCAGGAAGATACGCAGGCGGAAGCGGGAAACAAAACCCATGCGCTCCGGCAGCTGCAGGCCGCGCTTGGTGCCCGATTTGCCGCTCGCCTCGTGACGAAGGAACTGCAGCGGGGTCTTCCCCATCTTGCGAAGCAGGCCCACCAGCGTGATGAGGATGAGCGCGACGGCGGGAACCACGGCGCACTTCACAAAGATCTCCCAGCTCCAGTACACCTGGAAGGGCGGCAGGCTGTACGAACCGTAATAGAGGCTGCGCATGGGCTCGGTAAAAAACACAACGCCGAGCGCAGTGCCCAAAAGCGCCGCGACCACGCCCACGATGGCGGGAAGCGCCAGGTAGTGCAGCACGATCTCGCGTCGACGATAGCCGCTGGCGAGTAGCGTGCCGATGATGGCGCTCTCCTCCTCGATGGTGGCGTCAGTGAGCACCACAAAGACAAATGCCATGATCACGATGATGATGTCGAGCAACGTCATCCACATCATGGAGTCGCCGTCTACGTCGTCGCGCGCATAGCCAATGCCCTGATTGGAATCGGCATCGATCAGATCGTCCACGCGCGCATCGGCATCGGTGAGCGCCTCTACCATATCCTGCTCGGCATCGGTGCGGTCCGCAACGGAAAGGTCGCGATCGGCAAAGGTGAAGGAGTAGGTGTAGGCAGGCGCGCCGCCGGCATCCTCGAGCGCGGCAAAGCCGCCATCGGTGACCTCGGCTACGCCGTACGTGATGGTGTTCACCGTAAAGTCCGAATTGTTGAGGAACAGCGCCTGGCTATCGGGCTGGGTCATGATGCCGCAAATGGTGTAGGTTCGGCCCTCGAGCTCGACTTTATCGCCCACGGACAGGTTGTTATTGGTGGCAAAGACACGGTCGATGGCCACCTCGTCATCCGCCTTGGGCTGCTTGCCCTCACAGTAGGACGCAATGTCCACCTTAGCGCGGTGCGCATAGGTGCGCAGCGTGCGCTTGGTGCCGTCGTCGCCGGACGCCTTTTTGATGATGGCATCGATAGAGAAATTCTTGTAGAGCGTGACGCCGCCGACGTCGCCGGCAGCATCCTCGGCGGCCTTGAGCTGGTCTTTGGTGGCCTCGAAGGAGGTGGTCACGCGGCCATCCTCGATCGTGTACGCATCGCGCATGTCGTCGATAAGGCAGCCGATGGAATGCGCCGCGAGCAAAAAGCCCGAGGTGAGAGCGATGCTTCCGCACATAAGCAAAAAGATGCCCAGGTACTTGCCAATATTGCGGCGCAGCTCGCGCGGGAGACGTTTTGCGAGAGGTGTCATGGCGCCGCCTACCAATCGAGCTCGGCGGCCGCGACGGGCGACTCGTTGAGCTCATCCTCGACGATGCACCCGTCGCGCAGGCGCAGCACGCGATTGGCCATGCGCGCAATGGCGGCATTGTGGGTAACGATGATGATGGTGCAGCCGTACTCGTGATTGACATCCTCCATGAGCTGCAAGATCTCCTTGGACGTCTTGTAGTCAAGCGCGCCCGTGGGCTCGTCGCACAGCAGCAGGCCCGGGTTTTTGACGAGCGCACGGCCGATGGCGCAACGCTGCTGTTGGCCGCCCGAGACCTGGCGCGGGAACTTGTTGCGGTGCTCGTAGAGGCCCAGTGAACGCAGCAGGTCGTCGATGTTGAGCGGGTTTTTGGACAGGTGTGCCGTGACCTCGATGTTTTCCTTGATGGTGAGGTCGGGCACCAGGTTGTAGAACTGGAAGACAAAGCCCAGCTCACGGCGGCGATACTCGCCCAGGTCGGTAGGCTTGAGCACCGTGAGGTCGCAGCCGTCCACCATGATGGAGCCGGCGTCGGCATCCTCCAGGCCGCCGATCAGGTTGAGAAAGGTCGACTTGCCCGAGCCCGAGGGCCCCAGCATGACGCAGATCTCGCCGCGGTTGATGGACGTGTCGATGCCATCGAGCACCGTTGGGCGTGCATCACCGTCGCCGTAGTGCTTTTTGAGACCCTTAACCTGAACGTAGGCTTTCTGCGTTGCCATGGTATCCCCCATTGTTAGCCTCGTACTACTTTATGAGCGTAATAGTAAACCTTAGCGAACTATTTTGGGGCGAGGCCGGGGATTTATTTCAGACCAGTCATTGGGGACGTTCTTAAATGACTAGGTGGCTAGGCGTGGGATTTGGTGCGTGCGAGGGCGAGGCCTGCGGCGGCGATGGCCACGGCGAAGAGTGCCGTGACGCCCAGGTCGCAGGCGATGTCGCCCAGCACGATGGACGTTAAATCCGAGGCGAGCGCCTTGCTGATCGCGTCGTTCACCCAAAACGTCGGCACAAAGTGCGCCACCGTCTGCACGGCCGATCCCATGAGCGACAGCGGCATCCAGGCGCCGCCCAAAAACGTCATGAGCATGCCGAGTAAGTTGCCCACGCCGTTGAGCAGCTCCTCGCGCGCACCCAGGCTCGACAGCGCAAAGCCAACGGCCAGCGGCGTGCACGCCAGGGCAAACGTCGCTGCCAGCGCCAAGCACACACGGCCCACGCCGACCTCAGCGACCGCGCCGGCAAAGCCCACGACGCCCATCATGCTCGACACAAACCAGATGCAGACGGAGATCACGGCGGCGGCCGCAAACACGGCAAGCGAGCGCCGGCGCTCGGAGATTGGACCGGCATCCATACGACGCACGCGCTCGGGCTCGTTCATGCCCGAGAACACCAGACCCACCGACACGATGACCGACGAGATAATCGCGTACGCACCAAAGTTGAAATACGACTCGAGCGTGGCGGCGGCCGTCGAGTCGACCTTGACCTGATCGATCTCGACCTCCGCACGCTTCGCGGCCGCATGCTCGGCCGCCTTGGCGACGTCACCGTTGGAGGCAGTGGGCTCAAGTGCCGCCGCAGCGCCCGCGAGCGAGATCCAGCGCGAGGCCTCGGCAGACGAAAGCGCCGCCGCCATGGTGCCGGAGCCGTACGTCACGTCGAGTTTGGGCAGGGACTCCCCCGCGCGAGCGGCCGCAACGAGGTCGCCCTCAAACCCCTCCGGGATAAAGAACACGCAGTCGGCGCTGCCCTTGGCGCTGTTGCTCTTGGAGAGCGCGTCCGCAAGGTCGTAGGTGTCGTCGCCGACGCCCGTGACCAGCTCAAAGCGCGAACCCAGATGCTTGGTAAGCGCACGCGAAAGGTCGCTGTCGTCGCGGTCGACCACAATCACGTTGGCATCGTAGGGCTTGTACTCGGTGAGCTGCGACGAGTTCCAGCTCACCGATGCCGCGATGAATACGCCCATGAGCGAGATGAACACCGTATAGATGAGCAGGTAGAACGGGTGCGCCAGCGCCATGCGAAGCGCGGTCTTAAAGGTGCTCATAGCGGCTCCTTCCAAAGATCAGCGTGGCGGCGGCAACGAACAGCAGCGCCATAAGGACCAGTGCGCCGGCGCGAACGGCAAAGGGGCCCAGGTCCTCAAAGAAATACAGGCGGTTGAACATGTCGCAGATAAGCTTGACGGGGTTGAGCCAGCACTCGGCAGGGCAGGCGCGGGCGACGTCGTCGGCAAGCGCCATCGCCGGCTCGCCGTAGAGGCCGGCGAACAGGGCGCACGTGGTAGCAAAGCCCGTAAGGATGCCGGACTTGGACGCCTTGCCGCCCTTAACGGGAAGCGTGCCCACAAAGAGCCCCAGGCCCGTGGCGGCAAGCGCGGAAGCGGCGCCGCCCACCAGACACAGTCCCTCGCGCCCGCCAAAGTCGACGCCCACGACCAGGCGCACATAGCCAATCGCGATCGTCATCGAGGCAAAGGAGACCAGCCACGAGCCGACAAAGATGCCGGCCAGCGACGCCGTCTTGGAAAGGCCGCCCACGCAGCGGCGCGCGCCAAGGCCCGACAGATTGGGCTGCAAATCGACGACGCTCAAGGCAGCAAACTCGGCAGACATCATCGCAACCAGGCCAAAGAGCGCGTAGTAGTAGATGACCGTGCCATCGGGCGTGGTGCGCGTCAGGCTAACGCGGCGGGTGCCGCCCTCTAGCGACAGGGCGCGCGCAACCGCCTCCGGGTCGGCGAGCGCCGCCGGGTTGTCCTGGGCAATCTGGGACATGAGCTCGGCATTTTGCGTATACGAGCTTGCCACCGTCTCCAGAATGCTGCGGTCGGTGAGCACCGACGAGGCGCGCGAGTTGTCATAGCTCGAAAGCAGCGTGAGCTTGGGCGTGCCCGCGTCGTCGACCGTATAGATGCCCGCGACCTCGCCGGCCTTAAGCGCACGGTTCGCGTCGGCTGCATCGTCGCACTCGTGGATCTCGAGCAGCTGGTCGTCGCCCTCCTTGGCAAGCGACGTCGCCACATCCTTAAAGGTCGAGGCGTCCCAGGCTTCGTCAGCGACAACGGCCACCGGCACCGGGTCGATCTTGCCGTCGGAGCTGAGGTTCGCAAACATAAACATGAACATCGTGGAAAGCGCGACGGGAAAGATCGCGCCCCAAACCCACGTGCTCGGCCGGCGCAGCAGCGTCTTGACCGTAATGATAATGGTGTTGAACATGACTGCCCCCTAGTCGCGCAGCTCGCGGCCGGTAATCTCGAGGAACACGTCGTTGAGGGTCGGCGGCTCGCTCCACACGCGGCCGAGTGCTACGTCGGCGGCGCGCAGCGTGTCGAGGATGTCGACCAGGTTATGCGGGCTCGCCTCGCAGGCGCAGACGAGCTCGCCGCCGGACAGCTCAACGCTGAGCACGTGCTCAAGGGCGCTCAGCCGCTCGACCGTGGCGGCCTCGGCGGCGCCGACCTCGACGGTCACGCGCTCGCCCATCTGAATCATGCGCTTGAGCTCGTCGTTGGTGCCCTGCGCCAGCACGCGGCCACCGTCCATGATCATGATGCGGCTGCAGATTTGTTCGACTTCCTCCATGTAATGGCTGGTATACACCACCGTGGCGCCTTCGTCGCGCAGGCGGCAGATGCCCTCCAGGATGGCGTTGCGGCTCTGCGGGTCGACCGCCACCGTGGGCTCGTCAAAAAAGATGAGCTCGGGTTTGTGCGCGATGCCGCAGGCAATGTTGAGGCGACGCGCTAGGCCGCCCGAAAGCTTACCGGGGCGAAACTTGGTAAAGTCGCCCAGCCCGACAAAGTCGATGGCCTCGTCGACCAGTGCGCGGCGACGCTTTCGATCGTTGACGTAAAGGCTGCAGAAATAGTCGATGTTCTCGCGCACGGTGAGCTCGTCGAATACCGCCACCTGCTGCGGCACCACGCCGATGCGGCGCTTGAGGTCGTAGCGGGTGGGCGTCATGAGCTCGCTGAACAGCTCGATGGTGCCTTTGTCGTAGGCGAGCAGCTGCAGAATGCAGTTGATGGACGTGGTCTTGCCCGAGCCGTTGGGGCCCAGCAGGCCAAAGATCTCGCCGGGGGCGATGCTCAGGCTAAAGTGGTCGAGCGCGATAAGGTCGTCGTAGCGCTTGACGAGGTTTTCGACGTGGACGATGTCTGTCATGAGGCGGCCCTTCCGTTGATTGCGGCCCGGTACGATTGCATCATCGCAGGAGCCGCCGGCGCGCACCAGTGAGCTTTGTCACGAGTGCGGGGCTTGGTCGCGTGGCCCGCCGGCGCCCCCGATTTGCCGTGCGGGAGGAATGTCACGGTTGCGCAGGCGGCCCCTCCACCACGCGCAGCTTCGCGTACAATACCCGTATGAACAGGCTTTTCGACAAATCGATTGTGCTGGCGTGCTGCATTGCGGCCGCGATGAGTCTTACTGTGGACGCTCGCCTGGTCGCGGCGTTTTGCCTTGGCGTTATTACCACCTCGCTGGCCGAGCTCGCGCAGAAGGATCGCACGTGCCGCACAAGCGAGGCCGCGAGCTACGCTTACATCATCGCGGCCGTCTTCATGCCGCCGTTTATGCCGTTTGCGCCTCTCGCCCTCTATGACATCGCGCGACGCGTGCGCCGCGAGCACGCCTGGGTCGCGCTGGGCATTGGCATCGCCTTTGTCTTTGCGCTCGTCGCGGACCTTCGTGCCGATGCGCTCACCTCCCGAACGCTCCTGCTGACCGCCATCCTTTCGGTTGCCGCCACCTTGTTGTCGCTACGTACCGCCCAGTTGGAGCGCGAGCAGCAGCGCATGCGCCGTACCCGCGACGAGCTGCAGGAACGAGCCCTCGCGCTCGAGGCGCGCAACCGCGATCTTGCCGACCGCCAGGACTACGAAGTCGAACTCGCAACACTCGCCGAACGCACCCGCATCGCGCGCGAGATCCACGACAATGTGGGCCACCAGCTCACGCGCGCCTCGCTGCAAGCCGAAGCCCTGCGCGTGGTCCACGCCGACGAGCCCGGCGTCGCCGCCGATTTCGCCGACGTCAAACGCACGGTTGACGAGGCGCTCCAGCTTGTGCGCACCAGCGTCCACGCGCTCAACGACAACGCTGTCGACCTTTCCGTGCAGCTCGAACGCATTGTCGAAGGCGCGTGCTCGAACGGCGGTCCGCAGATTGAGCTTGAAGTTATGACCGAGCATGCACCCGCAAACGTCGCCAACTGCTTTGCGGCGATCCTGCGCGAGGCACTCTCCAACACCATGCGCCACGCTTGCGCCCAGACCGTCACTGTACGATGCATGGAGCATCCGTCGTTTTACCAGCTCATCGTTACCGACGATGGCGCGGGCGGGGTCCAAGCAAGCAGCCGCGGCGCCGCGGAGGGCATGGGGCTTGCCTCCATGCGCGAGCGCATCGAGGCGCTTGGCGGCACCTTCACCGCCGGCCCGCGCGCCGGTGCCGGCGGCTGGCGTGTGTTTGCCACC
>CALKBB010000373.1 GCA_937989795.1 uncultured Collinsella sp.
GAACACGTTGTTCCAGCCGGCCAGCTGCGTAGCACCTTCGGAGGTGACCCAGGTGGACTCGCCCAGGACAAAGAAGTGATAGGCGCTCTCAAAGTCAGACACGACGGCGATCATGATGTTGATAGCGACGATCACAAACGGCCACGCGCGGAACCAATGCGCCTTGCCGATCTTGCCCCACTGGTACTTAATGGCAATGAAGCCCCAGCAACCGGCCAGCGCCGCGTATACCTTGGCGTAGTGGAACCAGCTGTTCTGGTACACATGGGTGGGGTTGGTGAGCGCCCACTCGGCACCCTGCGAGACGCCGATGGCGATGGCGACGCAGTAGATGGTCATGGCCAGCGGAGCCACGCCAAAGATAATTGCCGCGCCCAGCTTGGTGCGGCGGCCGACTTCGTTGAGCACGATCAGGCCAATAAAGACCATGGCCCAGCCGGCCCAGTGGATAAGGGTATCGCTACCCCAAACATCGAACAGCATGCTGCTCTCCTTTCACACGCCCGCGGCCCCTCTTCTGATCGCGGGCAGTTTGGCCAAATGTCGTCAGTTCTGGGGCTTGCGCTCCGGATACTTGGCGGTATAGCCCTCGATGTGGAGTGTCGAGGCGATGATTTCCTTGACCGTCTCGTCGGGCACATCGGGGTGCGTGCGGATATACATCAACAACCCCATGATGAGGGTGTAGAACGTCTCGTAGACATGATCGATGCGTAGCTCATGATGGGCGACAAAATCCACCACGGTGGTGTCGCAGATATATTGCGCCACACGCTGGACCACGTTGTGCAAAAAGCCGCCGTAGAGCGCGCCGCTGCTCGAGGTGAGCGTACTCGGCAGCTCGTGGCCGCTGACGACCAGGCGCTTGAAGAGCGGGGCGACGGTGTCGAGTGCGCCCTCGATATCACCGACGATGCGGCTGGCATTCCACTGCTCGAGCTCGGCGATAAAACCGTCGATCGCCTCGTCCATGACGGCGGTGACGGCGGCGTCCATGTCGGCGAAGTAGTGGTAGAACAGCGAGCGCGTGCAGCCGGCTCGCTTGGTCACGGCCGATACCGATAGGTGGGACACGCCCAGCTCGGAGCTTACGGTGCGCACGGCATCGAGGATCTCGCGACGGCGTTCGTCGCCCGTCAAGCGCTTTGCCGTGCTGTCGGGCGCGGGGACGGCGTCGGCCACAGAGGTGTTTGCTGCGTTACTGCTCATGCGCTTGCCGCCTTTCATCCGTTTGAGCCTGACCGTTCGCCTAACAGTCTTGAATATTGTTGACGGTTCGTCAATACTGTTTTTGACACAATGTCAACAATAACGGGTGAACGGCGTGGGGGCATGTCGAGCCCGTAAAAAGAGGGGCGCCGCGGTCTCGCCGGGCTGTGGCAAGAGAAGGGACAACCATGATTCTCAACGGACCGGGAATTAGCTACACCGAGCCCGATATCGGTTCGGAGTTTGTGCCGCCGCTGCCGGAGCATCCGCGCGAGGCCATCGTCAAGCTGTGCGAGCACTGCACCAACCGTCTGCTGCATCGCGACGAGCTGTTGGGCTACGAGTACTGGTCGTTTGCCGAGGCCGCAACCGACGAGCAGGCCGAAGTGCTCTGCAAGATGAAGATGCGCCGTCCCTATACGCTGCCCGAGATGGTCAAGCTCACCGGCATGCCCGAAGCCGATATCGAGAAGATGCTCGACGACATGAGCTACACGGGTCTGCTCGAGTACAACTGGGAAAATCCCGAGCGCGCCAAGCAGTGGGTGCTGCCCATGCTGGTACCGGGTTCTGCCGAGTTCCTCAACATGCGCGTGAGCCAGCTCGAGGAGCACCCGGTCTATGCCAAGTTCTTTGAGCAGGCGTCCAAGGGACCGCTGTCCAAGGCCACGCCGATGGTGCCGCCCGGAGGCGCCGGTATCGGCATGCACGTCATTCCGGTCGAGAAGGCTATCGATGCTTCGAGCACCTCGGTGCCGATTGAGCATATCGAGCATTGGCTCGACAAATACGAGGGCAAGTATGCCGCCAGCACCTGCAGCTGCCGCGCGAGCCGTCGTGTGATGGGCGAGGGTTGCGCCGACGACCCGGCCGACTGGTGCATTGCCGTGGGCGATATGGCCGACTATGTGGTCGAGACCGACCGCGGCCACTATGTGACGCGCGAGGAGGTCTATGACATCTTGCGCCAGGCCGAGGACAACGGCTTTGTGCACCAGATCACCAATATCGACGGCGAGAACAAAATCTTCGCCATCTGCAACTGCAACGTCAACGTGTGCTACGCCCTGCGCACCTCGCAGCTGTTCAACACGCCCAACCTGTCGCGCTCGGCCTATGTCGCCAAGGTCGAGAAGGACAAGTGCGTGGCTTGCGGCCGCTGCGTTGAGGTGTGCCCGGCCGGTGCCGCCAAGCTCGGCCAGAAGCTCTGCAGCAAAAAGGCCGGCGGACAGGTGCCCGAGTATCCGCGCCAAGAGCTGCCCGATGCCACCAAGTGGGACCACACCAAGTGGTCGCCCAACTACCGCAACGACAACCGCATCGAGACGCATGAGTCCGGCACCGCGCCCTGCAAGACGGCCTGCCCCGCGCACGTTGCCGTTCAGGGCTACTTAAAGCTTGCGGCGCAGGGCCGCTATGACGAGGCACTGGCACTCATCAAGCGCGAGAACCCGCTGCCCGCTATCTGCGGCCGCGTGTGCAACCGCCGCTGCGAGGACGCCTGTACCCGTGGTCGCGTGGATGCCGCCGTGGCTATCGACGAGGTCAAGAAGTTCATCGCTCAGCGCGATCTGGATGCCGCGACCCGCTATGTCCCGCCCGTGGTGACGCCGACGCGTGCCGGCGGCTTCGACCAGAAGATCGCCATCATCGGCGCCGGTCCGGCTGGCTTGTCCTGCGCCTTCTATCTGGCCGAGAAGGGCTACAAGCCCGTCGTGTTCGAGAAAAACGAGCGCCCGGGCGGCATGCTCACTTACGGTATTCCCAGCTTTAAGCTGGAAAAGGACGTCATCGAGGCCGAGGTCGAGGTTATTCGCCTGATGGGCGCCGAGTTCCGCTATGGCGTTGAGGTCGGTCGCGATGTGACGCTCGACGAGCTGCGCGAGCAGGGATTTAAGGCCTTCTACGTGGCCATCGGCTGCCAGGGCGGCCGCCTTGCCGGTATTCCGGGCGAGGACGCCGAGGATGTGACCGTGGCCGTCGACTTCTTGCGCGAGGTCAACAGTGGCAAGATCGATGCGCTGCCCGGCTGCACCATCGTGGTGGGCGGCGGCAACGTGGCTATCGATGTCGCGCGCAACGCCTGCCGTCTGGGTTCCGAGCACGTTGAGATGTTCTGCCTGGAGAGCGAGGCCCAGATGCCCGCCAGCGAGGAGGAGCGTCGCGAGGCCGTTGAGGACGGCGCCCACATCAGCTGCGGCTGGGGCCCCAAGGAGATTCACCTGGACGAGGCCGGTCGTGTGTGCGGTATCACCTTCAAGCGCTGCACGCGTGTCTTTGACGACGAGGGCCGGTTTGCGCCCGAATACGACGAGAACGATCTGCGCCGCGTCGATGCCGGCCGCGTAGTCATGTCGATTGGCCAGTCCATTGTGTGGGGCGACCTGCTGGCTGGCTCCAAGGTGGAGCTCGGCCGCGGCCAGGGTGCCCTTGCCGATCCCCAGACCTATCAGACCGCCGAGCCCGACATCTTTGTGGGCGGCGACGTCTACACCGGTCCGAGCTTTGCCATCGACGCCATCGCCGCCGGTCACGAGGCCGCCGTGTCCATCCATCGCTTTGTGCAGCCGGGCTCCACGCTCACCATCGGTCGCAACCAGCGCCACTACACCGCGCTCGACCGCGACGATGTCGTGATTGAGAGCTATGACAACGCGAGCCGCGAGGTGGCGCATGTCGACCGCGAGCGCGAGAAGGCTGCGCCCTTTAGCGAGTACGTCGAGACCTTTACCGAAGAGCAGGTACGCGCCGAGACCGCCCGCTGCCTGGGCTGCGGCGCCTCGATCGTCGACCCCAACAAGTGCATCGGCTGCGGTCTGTGCACCACCAAGTGCGCGTTCGATGCCATCCACCTGGATCGCGATCGCCCCGAATGCTCCACGATGGTCAAATACGAACAAAAGCTCCCAAGCCTGGGCAAGTATGCTTTGAAGCGTGCCATTAAGATCAAATTTGGGAAGAAATAAAAGAACGTAACGAGCAAGCGAACGGCGCAGAAGGCGGTTGGACAGCGAGCGAGCCCCAGACGTGGCGAGGTGCCTTGAAAGAGGAGGGCATAGGGCTTTTGCCCATGCCCGACGATTGAAAGGCAGATCGTCCGTCTGGGACTCGCGCAGCGTCAAGCCGACCGCCGTTCGTTAGAACGGCGGAAGGAATTAAAAGTGCACGAGCTCGGGATCGTTTACCACATCATTCGCGATGTCGAGAACGTGGCGCGCGCCAATGGCGTGCGTCGCGTTTCGAGCGTGACGCTGTTGCTGGGCGAAGTTTCGGGCGTCGTTCCCGACTTGCTGCTCGACGCTTGGCGCTGGGCGGCAGATAAAAAGTCCATCACTGAGGGTGCGGAGCTTATTGTGGAGCCCGTCAACGCCGTGACGCATTGCGAGGCGTGCGGCCACGACTATGCGACGGTCGAGCATGGCAAGACCTGTCCCCATTGCGGTAGCGGCGAGACCTATTTGCTGCAGGGCCAAGAGGTCATGATCAAACAGATCGAGACCTCCGACGAGGACCCGGCAGACACTGTTCCCGATGACCCCTCCGACGCCGTCGACGCCGCCAACCCCCTCCACATCGTCTAGGATCCCCTATAAGTTGTGGTGAAATAGTTCCTAAATCCAGCCTTCTGGCTCTTAAACGAGAACTATTCCACCGCAACTATTTTGAGTGGTTTCGTAGAACATAAATCACGAAAAAAGTCAAGCTGTTAGCGCCGGGCGATTTTAGCCGCTAATAGTCAAACTATTTTGACCAATCCCG
>CALKBB010000374.1 GCA_937989795.1 uncultured Collinsella sp.
CTGATCTTCGATGCCATTCCCGCAGCCGTCAAGACGGCGATCCCGGCAGGCATCGGTCTGTTCATCGCGTTCCTCGGTTTGCAGGACGCCGGCATCATCGTCAATGACGATGCAACGCTGGTCGGCATTTCGAGCTTCAACCTGCTCGGCTCGGCAACCTGGGAGAGCAGATTGCGCTCAAAAGCGAGCGCGCTTTCAGGAACATTCGTTTTGCAGGATTTGAACGTGCGCCGCAAGCTCTGTATGGTCCATTGGCCAAGGAGCGAGATGAAGCAGCAAGGGCGCAGTATCGGGAGCTACTTGCCGAAAATCCGTTTGAGGGAATCCGTATCGTCGATATCATTCGAGAGGGGATGACGGGCGATGACCCACGCCTACAGTGAGATGTATCTCGAAGATGCCATGAGAACTCTGGGCGAGGCGGTCGATTTTGCCCTCTGTGACCAAGGATTGAATCCTGCCGAGCTGACGGCGATCCTGTCGAACGCTCTTGAGATGAAACAGTTTGAGCGCGGTATGCCTCGCGTCGTCTGCGGCATGGCGGGCGACGAGCTCGCGCGCGATATTATCGCCCATGCGGGACTGACTCCCGTCGAATGCAGGGAGACCTATCCGTTCGACCGTTCGCCTCAGTATTGGGCGGGCTGGGTTTTGGCCTATACGCAATGGATGAGCAACATGGGCTTTAATGAGTTACTCGATGTCGCCCCGCTCGATTGGATCATCGACTCGTACCATCCGCTTCACGAGGCCTCCGAAGACAAATTCGCCCAGATTGTCATTGATAAATGGAACAACGCCCAGGCAGACAAAAAGGGTCTCAAGGCGGCCCGAAAGTCAGCCGGACTAACGCAAAAACAGCTCGCCGCCCAATCGGGGGTTAAGCTTCGCGCCATACAACTCTACGAGCAGAACCAGCTCGACCTACGCCGCGCCTCGGTCTCCTCGGCATTGGCGCTCGCAAACACCCTAAACTGCGCCATCGAAGACCTCGTCTGGCAGCCGGTTGCCCTGGAGTACGACTCGCAGGCTATTCCGTCCGTAAAGCTATAGAGGAGGTAGACATGCCTTGGAGCCATGTTCAACAAGATGATGGCACTGATCGCGTTGCTCAAGAAGATCATTCAACTGCGCACGTGGCAAATTCAGCATCACTGATTTTGCTCGACGGCGCCACGTCAATCGATGAAGCTGTTCGGCTGACCATTGTGGGCATGCCCAACGCGCTCAGGCTCTTGGAGAACTCATGATGGCGGCTACGCAGCGGAGCGCTCATCCGTTCGCGCCGCTCGTGCTCGACGATGCCGGATCGCTCGAAGTCATGGCCGCGGCCGTAATGCGTCTGCACAGCACGCTGATGACGGTCGGGCGCTGTTATACAACCGACGCCACAGGCGACCGGGCCGCACTTGAGCTTGGACGCGTCGAGTCCGTGCTTGCGGGTGCATTCTGTACGATATTCGGTCAATCGCCGACCGATCGCTTCGCAGACATCTTTGACCAGGTCACCTACGTGGCCGAGCACATGGTCAAGGACCACATCTTTGAGGACGGCAACAAACGCACCAGCCTTGTCTTTGCGTTGTCCGTCTTAAGGTTCGCCGGCACCCCGGTCGTGCTGTCCGACAGCCCCGAGCCCAAAGACAACCAGTACTACGCCTGGATCCAGGACCTCGTTTCCAGTCGCCGCACGAACAGCAAGCTAGCCGAAGAGCTGCGCCGCGGTTACGTTGCGGGCGCGGGCGACCCATCGCACATATAGAATCTAAGCATCCGCACGCCAGCTATTGAATGGATTGAACACCACATGGATATCCCCAGCACCCTGTGCAGCAATGTCTACGACTTTGCGTTTTGCCCCGAGCCCTGTTACGACCGCCTGGCCGACCTCGCCGATCCCGAGGACTGGGGTCCCAGCAACCGCATCCTCAAAAACTACCTGTCATTTTCGTTTAGCCGCGCGGTATTTTTGACCGAGCGCGACGTGGACCAGACCGCGCCGTCCAACCTGCCGCTGGTGTTCGACGACGACCGCTGTCTGTTTAACACCGGCCTGTACACGCGCCGATACGAGACCATCTACGGCCTATTTGAGCCCAACACCAGGCCCGATGCGCGCCAGCGCTGGTTTTTGAAGGGTTTCTTTAAGGAAAGTGACCCCATGCTGGTCTCGTTTGAGTACCTGCCGTGCCGCGTGCGCTTTGCCGAGGACCCCTCCGAGCTGGTCTTTGACTACCGCCTGCCCATCCGCTCCAACATCGACCACATTCTGGGCGACGAGGAGAACCTTACGCGCATCCCCGCCAGCCTGATGGGGGAGAACAACTCGCTGCTGCTGCGCCGCGCCTTTGAGGGCGCCGTCGTCGAGGCTGCCCGCCGCGCCGCCGCCAACTACACACTCGCGGTGCCGCAGTTCTACGGCGGCCGGATTCAGCTGCTGCTGCCGCTGTGTCTAACCGGCGACAAGCCCGAGCTGGCGCTGACTATCCAGCGCGAGGACGGCTTCTACGCCGCGCGCACCTGCCTCACGCTCGACATGGCCTACAACAACGCGCGACTCATTTGCCGCCCCGAGACATCGTGGATCAAGCGATAGAGGGCTGTTCATCTGGTGGTTTGTCGGCTGCCCTGATTGCGGTGGCGCGGTTTGCGCCCACGAATTTAAAATCGAGGGCAAAAAGTTCTTGGTAAACCACGCGCGGCTATGATAGTATCTCTTTTGCCGAAAGGCGACGGGCGATTGGCTCAGGGGTAGAGCATATCCTTCACACGGATGGGGTCACAAGTTCGAATCTTGTATCGCCCACCATCTAAAGCACAGGTCAGAGGTATTAAGCCTCTGGCCTTTTCCTTTTTGACACCAAGGGTGACACCAAAACTGACACCAAAAATTACTCGTAGTCGTCTAAGGCGTCATTTTTTTATCGAACCCTTTTTGCTGACGCCATTGCTCGTTTTGTATAAAACGCATGCGTATTTTCATTGAATTCCCCATATGATGCGAGCGCAAATATGGAGACATGGACCACATGCCCAGAGCGCCTTCCAGCGGATTTCTATCACACGACGGTTTTTCGGCGGAACTCGTCAAGCTTTTGGTTTGCTTCCGGTACTTACCCGCATGATGCCCCGGTAGATAATCGGCCATGTCCGCAATCCACACGGCCTGGGACCGATACCAGGGGAGGCCCTCATGGACGAAATCGTCTGCGCAAACACCGCATTCCGCTACTGGCGCTGCCCACCGCAAGTGCGCGACCTTTACCCGCGCCTACCTAACGCCGAAGACGGCTGGCGAGCTCTATCCCAAGCCCCTTTCGTAGTCGACGTCCTCAAGACGCCAGTCATCACAGCGGCATCAACGCGGAGTAACCTGCATTCTGAGACAAGACGGACCATCCGATGGCACAGCGCCTATACAGAGAAGGTTACCATCGACACGGGTATGGGCTTTAGCGTCACTGACCCTCTTAATACGTTATTCACCATGACTCGAAGCGTTTCTTCATGCGACCTGGTTCTGGCTATGTACGAATTTTGCGGATGGTTCTCGGTTTTTAAACCATCGCCCGCGGTCGACATGGCACTTGAGCAGGCAAAATCAGAAGAAGAGCAGTACACCACAGAAAGCCTGTTTGAACTAGACGAAACCCAAGACGAGGCCCCATGGAAGCGAGTCTATGCTCGGACGCACCAGAAGGACAGCGAGAATAATCAAAGTGGGCAGCAGGATGACGGATCCGGAAATAAAGCTAACGGAAAGGGCACATCGCTCTGGATGAGAAAGCCTCTTATTGAAATAGAAGAACTGCACAGATTTGCAGCGAAGGTTAAGGGCGAGATGTGGGGAAAGCAATTCTACGAAGCCGCACAGCAGGTAATGGGTATTGCTGCATCCCCGCTAGAAGTTGCTGGAATCATGTTGCTAAGTCATCCGAGGCGTGCCGGCGGAGCGGAGTTTAAAAACATATTTGTCAACGACCTAACGCCGCTGTCGAATTCAGCTCGGAAAATCGCAGGTCAGAAAGTCTGTTACGGCGATATCGTCATCGTAAACCCAATAACAATGAAGGCTGTGATTATCGAACTTCAAGGAGAGGTTATCCATGGGTCTGGCGCCGTGCTTGACCACGATGCCACCCGAATGACAGCATTGCAAAGCATGGGATACGACGTATTTCTTGTAACCCATGACATGCTCAATGATCACGAACAGCTTGATGCCATCATTCACAGTGTGTGTAAGCGATTGGAGTTGCGCTACAAGCCAAAAACCGAGGCGATGAGATGTGCTGAGACCAGATTGCGGGCCAACGTTCTGTGCAATTGGCTTGATATTGGTAAGTAATAATGCCCAAGTGAGCATTTTTAATACTTTATATGCTGTCAGTTATTAAGTGCCATTTTATAACCACGCAGGTTTACTACGTTGGATTGGGGATGGTCGAGCACAACGAATTTGCCGCTCGTAAAACCGCAGGTAGATCGCCTGCCCGCTTTGTGAAAGTAGGCGTGAGGTCGGAAATCCGGGAATCAGCGTAGTAAACCGGTCTGTTTATGAAGCGACTAGCTGGGGGCGAGCTAAGCACGGTTCCGTAAATTGGCCCGAAGGCGTGCGGAAGGGCTCAGACGCCCCCCGCGCGGAAGCTCCGCGGATCGCTTTGGTCTGGCCGGCTGCACCTGGGGCGACATGCCGAGCCCCGGGAAGGAGGGCGGCGAGCTTGCCGCTGCCCGCGGGGCGCGCCCCGCGGGCTATTTCGGGCATCGTGTGTCTCTTCGTCCTCGTGCCTGTTCCACACGCCGCAGAATATTTCCAAAATTGTCCTTGCATCGGCGGGGGAGTTCCC
>CALKBB010000375.1 GCA_937989795.1 uncultured Collinsella sp.
CCAACATTCCCTTTAGCGTCGACGGCAAGCGCGTCGTGCTGGTGGACGACATCCTGTACACGGGTCGTACCATCCGCGCCGCTCTCGACGCCGTCATGGACCTGGGCCGTCCGAGCCGCATTGAGCTGGCAGTCCTCGTTGACCGCGGCCACCGCGAGCTCCCCATCTCGCCGGACTTTGTCGGCAAGAACGTTCCCTCGTCGCATGAGGAGAACGTGCACCTATATATGAAGGAAGTCGACGGCCGCACCGCCGTCGAGATTAACGACGTCGCGCCGGGTTCCCACGTGGGCTCCGCGCCGCTGGGAGGTGAGTAGTACCGTGGCGTTCAACCATAAGCACCTGATCGACATTACCGAGTACTCCGAAGAGGACATCAAGCTCATCCTCGAGACCGCCAAGGCGTTCTCCGAGGTCAACGAGCGTGCCATTAAGAAGGTCCCCACGCTCAAGGGCAAGACCATCGTCAACATGTTCAACGAGCCCTCGACGCGCACCCGCAGCTCCTTCGAGCTCGCCGAGAAGCGTCTTTCGGCCGACAGCCTCAACTTTGGCGGCTCCTCGACCTCCACGGTCAAGGGCGAGAGCCTCGTCGACACCGTCGAGACCCTCAACGCCTATAAGATCGACTGCATCGTCGTTCGCGATAAGCACGCCGGCGCTCCCTACATCGTCACGCAGAACTCGCCCGCGAGCGTCATCTGCGCCGGTGACGGCAAGCACAACCATCCCACGCAGGCCCTGCTCGACCTGTACACCATCTGGGAGCACAAGGGCGACTTCCACGGTCTGAAGGTCGCCGTCGTCGGCGATATCGCCCACTCCCGCGTGTGCGGCTCGCTGATCCCCGCCCTTAAGATCATGGGCTGCGAGACCTACGCCGTCGCCCCCGGCACGCTGCTGCCGCCGTCGCCCGAGGTCCTGGGCTGCGACCACGTGACGAGCGACCTCGATTCCGTCCTGCCCGAGCTGGACGTCGTCTACATGCTGCGCGTGCAGCAGGAGCGCCTCGAGGGTGCCCCGTTCCCGACCATTCGCGAGTACCACAAGCTCTTCGGCCTGACCAAGGACCGCGAGAAGCTCATGAAGCCCGACGCGATCATCTGCCACCCGGGCCCCATCAACCGCGGCGTCGAGTTCGACTCCTATATGGCCGACCACCCGCAACGCTCCGTCATCCTGGAGCAGGTCTACGCCGGTATCTGCGTGCGTATGGCTATCCTGTATCTGCTGCTTGGAGGTGCCGATAATGGCCTTGCTTCTTAAGAATGCCCACGTCGTCGACCCGTCCGTCGAGCTTGACGGTGTCGTTGACGTCCTGATCGACGGCGACAAGATCGCCGAGGTCGGCGAGAATCTCGCCGTCGAGGGAGCCGAGGTCCGCGACCTTTCCGGCAAGTACCTCGTCCCCGGCCTGGTGGATATGCACGTTCACCTTCGTGAGCCCGGCTACGAGGTCAAAGAGGACATCGAGAGCGGCACCCGCGCTGCTGCCAAGGGCGGCTTTACCGGCGTGTGCGCCATGCCCAACACCGATCCCGTCACCGATAACGGCACCGTCGTGGAGTTCGTCAAGTCCCGTGCTGCCGAGGTCGGTCACTGCCGCGTCTATCCGTCGGGCGCCATGACCCGCGGTCTTAAGGGCGAGGCCATGTCCGAGATGGGTGATATGGTCGCCCACGGCGCCGTCGCCTTCACCGACGACGGTCGCGGCGTGCAGGGCGCGGGCATGCTCCGTCGCTGCATGGACTACGGCAAGATGTTCGGCAAGGTCTTTATGAGCCACTGCCAGGACGAGGACCTGGTCGGCCACGGCCAGATCAACGAGGGCAAGGTCTCGACCCGTCTGGCTCTCGAGGGCTGGCCGGCTGCCGGCGAGGAGCTCCAGATCGCTCGCGACATCGAGATCGCCAAGCTGACCGGCGCCAAGCTGCACATTCAGCACATCTCCACCGCCCATGGCCTGGAGATCGTGCGTGCCGGTAAGGCCGCTGGTGTTCAGGTTACCTGCGAGGCTACTCCGCACCACATGTTCCTGACCGAGAACGACCTGGACGAGACCTACAACACCTCGCTCAAGGTCAACCCGCCGCTGCGCACCGACGAGGACGCCGAGGCCATCCGTCAGGGCGTCATCGACGGCACCGTCGACGTTATCGTCACCGATCACGCTCCCCACACCCCGTGGGAGAAGGCGCGCGAGTTCGAGCTTGCGCCCTTTGGCATGATCGGCCTCGAGACCTCGCTGTCGCTCGTACTCACCGAGCTGGTCAACACGGGCAAGATGAGTATGGGCCGCATGGTCGAGCTCATGGCCATCAAGCCGCGTGAGATCCTGGGCCTCGACCAGGTTCAGGTCAAGGCGGGCTCCGTTGCCGACCTGACCGTGTTCGACGCGTCCGCCACCTGGACGGTCGGCGAGGATGGATACGAGTCGCGTGCCGAGAACTCCGGTTTTGCCGGCCGCACGCTCACTGGTCGTGCCACCGATGTGTTTGTCGGCGGTAAGCAGACGCTCGCCGACGGCTGCATCTGCTAGCATAGCCTTATCGCTTTTGTGCGCGGTGCCCTTGCGGTGCCGCGCTTTCTGTTCGTTTTGACCATGCAACCGCATGGGGGATTGGAGCGTCTATGCCCACACCTTCCACTGCACGCATGCACGACTTTGAGGTCGTCTCGAACCGGGAGATTGCCGACGGCATCTTCTCGCTCGTCATCTCGGCCCCCAAGCTTGCAAGTGCGCTCAAGCCCGGTCAGTTTGTGAACATTGCCGTGCCCGGTGATGCGTCCTCGCTGCTTCGCGTGCCCCTGAGCTTCTATCGCGCCGACGCCCAGGCCGGCACCGTCGAGCTGTGGTACGCCGTCGTGGGCGACGACACCCGTCGTCTGTCGCAGATGGCCCCCGGTTCCACCTCTAATCTGCTGGGCCCCGGCGGACGCGGCTGGCTTGTGCCCGAGGGCACCAGGAAAGCGCTGCTCGTTGCGGGCGGCATCGGTGTTCCGCCCGTGCTGTGCCTTGCCGACAAGCTTGCCGAGCAGGGTGTGGCCGTCGACGTGTGCCTGGGCTTTGGCACCGCGTCCAAGGCTGTGGGTATCGATGAGTTCCGCGCTCTGTGCGATACGGTCGACGTTTGCACCGACGACGGCTCGCTCGGCACGCACGGTTTTTGCACCGATCCTGCCGCCGAGCTGCTCGGCGAGGGCGGCTACGACTATGTGGCCAGCTGCGGCCCCGCCGTCATGATGAAGAAGGTCGCCGCCGCTGCTGCCGAGGCCGGTGCGTACTGCGAGGTGTCGCTCGAGCGCATGATGAGCTGTGGCTTTGGCGCCTGCAACACCTGCAATGTCGAGACGGTCGACGGTATGAAGGGCGCCTGCATGTGCGGCCCCGTGTTCGATGCTTCCAAGGTGGTGGTCTTCTAGTGGGTACTGTGAACATGGCCGTCGATTTCGGCGGCGTCAAGATGCAAAACCCCATCAACACCGCAGCCGGTACCTTTGGCTACGGTTGGCAGTTCCAGAACTTCTTCGATGTCTCCCAGCTGGGCGCCATCACCACCAAGGGTTGTGCTGCCGAGCCCTGGCCCGGCAACCCCGCGCCCCGCATGGCTGAGATCCCGGGCGGCATGATCAACTCCGTGGGCCTTCAGAACCCCGGCGTGGCTGCCTTTGCCCGTGAGTCCGGTCCGTGGCTCGAGCAGCTCTCCAAGGACGGTTGCCAGGTCATCTGCCAGGTCGCCGGTCACTCCGTCGAGGAGTTTGTCCGCGCGCTCGAGATGTATGTCGAGCTGTGCCCCTGGGCTGCCGGCTACGAGATCAACGTGAGCTGCCCTAATATCGCCGCCGGCGGTGCCGCCATGGGCTCCACGCCCGAGGGCGCCTCTTCCGTTATGGCTGCCTGCCGTAAGGTGACCGATAAGCCGCTGTTCGTAAAGATGGCTCCGGTTAACGTCGCCGAGATTGCGAAGGCTCTCGAGGCCGCCGGCGCCGACGGCCTTTCGGTCATCAACTCTATCCAGGGCATGGCCATCGACGTTCACACCCGCAAGTCCCGCGTGGCCAAGCCCAAGGGCGGCCTTTCGGGCCCGCTGTGCCACCACATCGCCGTGCGCATGGTCTGGGAGGTTGCCCAGGCCGTCGATATCCCCATCAACGGTGTCGGTGGCGTCATGACGGGCGAAGATGCGGCCGAGTTTATCCTGGCCGGCGCCACCTGCGTGTCGGTCGGCATGGCCAACTTCGTCGATCCGTGCGCTTCGATTAAGATCGCACGTGAGCTCGAGGCCTGGGCGGAGTCCCAGGGCGTGAAGGACATCAACGAGCTGGTAGGTGCTTTCGAATGCTAGAGACCGATGCCCGCGACCGCGTTATCGTCGCCCTCGACTGTGACCGTGAGCGTGCGCTCGAGCTCGCCCACGAGCTTTCTGGTCACGCCGCTTGGCTTAAGGTTGGCATGACGCTCTATTACGCTGAGGGTCCCGAGATCGTCAAGACGTTCAAGGACCTGGGCTTTAAGGTCTTCCTCGATCTCAAGTTCCATGACATTCCGCATCAGGTGCGCGGTGCCGCCCGTTCTGCCTCGCTTGCCGGCGCCGACCTGCTTTCGGTCCACGGTCTGGGCTCAGGTGCTATGCTCGCTGCGTGCCGTGAGGGTGCCGAGGAGGCGCGCGAGGACCGCGCCAAGCTCGTTGCCATCACCGTGCTCACGAGCATGAATCAGGATTCGCTGGCCGAGATCGGCGTCGTCTCGCCCGTGGCCGAGGAGGCTGCCCGCCTGGCAAAGCTTGCCCAGGCCAACGGCATCGACGGCATCGTGTGCTCGCCGATGGAGGCCCATGACATGCGCGAGCTGCTCGGCCCCGACGCGCTGATCGTGACTCCGGGCGTGCGTCCGGTTGGCGCCGCCTTGGGCGATCAATCCCGCGTGGCGACGCCCTCCCAGGCTATCGAGCGCGGTGCGAGCCACATCGTGGTGGGCCGACCCATTACCGGTGCCGACGACCCGGTTGCCGCATTTGACGCCATCGTTGCCGAGCTGGTCGAAAACGTCGCCTAATGGATTCCCTCAAGTCACCACTTTTGGGTCTCATTAGCACAAATTAGCCCCTGTGCCTGCGAAAACTTTCCCATCCTTTGTGTGGAATCGCAGGTCAGGGGCTTAACTTTGACCTCCGTATATTGCACTTTTCGCAGGTATCGTCTAACCTATGGAGCCGTCGATTGGGCATTTAGTGCGTTTGACGTGCTAAAATGCCAATTATTGAATCAGATATAACCCAACTATTTGGAGGTTCGAATGGCACTCCCTCAGCTTACCGACGAGCAGCGCAAGCAGGCTCTTGAGAAGGCTGCCGCCGCACGTCACGCTCGCGCTGAGCTTCGCGAGCAGATCAAGAAGGGCGAGAAGTCCCTCGAGTCCGTGCTCAACTCCGATGACCCCATCGCTTCCCGCATGAAGGTTTCCACCCTCATCGAGTCTCTGCCCGGTTATGGCAAGGCCAAGGCCGCCAAGATCATGGAGGAGCTCGGCATCTCCGCTACCCGTCGCGTCCAGGGCCTCGGTGTCCGTCAGCGCGAGCAGCTTCTCGAGCAGCTGACCAAATAAGTGAGCGCTCAGGATTCAAAGCTCTTTGTGATTTCTGGACCGTCAGGTGCAGGCAAGGGCACGCTCGTCACTCGTGTGCGCGAGCGTCGCTCGAACCTGGGCCTGACGGTTTCGGCTACCACGCGAGCACCACGCAAAGGTGAGGTCGACGGCGTCAACTACTTTTTTCTGACGCGCGAGGAGTTCGACCGCCGCGTGGCAAACGGTGAGTTTGTTGAGTGGGCTGAGGTCCACGGCAACTGCTACGGCACGTTGGTGAGCGAGGTCACATCCAAGCTCGCCTCTGGCGCATCTCTGATTTTGGAGATCGATGTCCAGGGCGCCCTGCAGGTCAAGGAGCGTTTCCCCGAGGCCGTGTTGATCTTTATCAAGCCGCCTTCGCTCGAGGTGCTTCGCGATCGCCTGGTCGGTCGCGGTACCGAGACGCCCGAGACGATTGAGCTGCGTATGGCAAACGCCGCCGATGAACTTGCCCTTGCCGACCGCTACGACGACGTCGTGGTTAATGACGATCTCGACCGCGCGACCGATGAGCTCGTTCGCGTTCTCGATATGCATGAAAGGATCTGAGGTCCGTGTCCGTTGTAAAGCCTTGCATTGACGATCTTCTGGAGAAGACCGATCACAACCGCTTCCTGCTCGCCTCGCTTGCCTCTAAGCGCGCCTGCGACATTAACAGCATGCTGCGTGGCCAGCACAACCGTGTGCTCGCCGTCCAGGATGTCGACGACATCACCATCGGGCTTTCCGGTGCCGACACCATCTCGATGGCTATGGACGAGATTGTCGACGGCGATATCTCCTACGACGAGGCCCGTTACGAGAAGGCGCTCGGCCACAAGGTTGCTGAAGCCTAAATGGCAGCCCGCGTCTGCCTGGTCCACTATCACGAGGTTGGACTGAAGGGCAAGAACCGCGCACATTTTGAGCATATCCTCATGGATAACATCAAGGCGGCCTTGGCCGCCTTTTCCGTGAATGCCGTGTCTCGAATTTCCGGTTATATCCTCGTGACCTTTAACGAGCATCAGGCCGACGAGGCGGCGCGCGTCATTCGCACCGTCCCCGGCGTTGCCCGCGTGTCCCTGGCATATCACACGAACCGCGACCCGCAGGAGTACTGCGCCGCCGCCGTGAAGGCGCTGCGCGAGTTTGGTCCCTTCGAGTCGTTTAAGGTTCACGCCAAGCGCTCGAACACCGACTATGAGCTCACCTCGATTGATATCAATCGGCAGGTAGGCGAGGTGCTGTGCGAGGCGTTTCCCGATAAAAAGGTCCAGATGCACGACCCCGACGCGATGGTGCACGTGCTGGTGGTCCAGGGTAGCGTCTATGTGTATGCGCGCTCTGAGCGCGGTGTGGGTGGCCTTCCGGTGGGGTCTGCCGGCAAGGTCGTGACGCTGCTGTCGTCGGGTATCGATTCCCCGGTGGCGACCTGGATGCTCGCGCGTCGCGGCGCGGTGTGCGTGCCGGTACATTTCTCCGGTCGTCCGCAGACGCCCGATACGAGCGAGTATTTGGTGCAGGACATCATCCGTGCGCTTGAGCCGGGTGTCCAGATCGGCCGCCTGTACGTGGTGCCGTTTGGCGACTGCCAGCGTGAGATTTCGGTCACCTGTCCCAGCAACCTGCGCGTGATCATGTATCGCCGCATTATGTATTCGGTTGCCGAGCGCATCGCGCATATCGAGGGCGCCAAGGCCATTGTGACGGGCGAGTCGCTTGGTCAGGTTGCCTCCCAGACGCTTGAGAACATCATGGCCGTCAACGAGGCCGTGAAGATTCCCGTGTTCCGTCCGCTCATTGGTTCTGATAAGCAGGAGATCATCGCGCGTGCCCAGGAGATCGGCACGTTTGATATCTCGACCGAGGCTGCTCCCGATTGCTGCACGCTGTTTATGCCGCGCCGTCCCGAGACGCACGCTAAACTCGATGCCGTGCATGAGGCGTGGGAGCTGTTCGATCACGAGGAGATGATTGAGCGTTTGCTCAAACAGACCGAGTATATCGACTTCGAGAGCAACACGTATAAGGCCCCTAAGACCTTAAAACGCAAACATTCCGAGCTCGCTCCACGTGAGATTTACCAAGATCACGAGTAAATTTGTGCATAGCCCGACGATGCGCCTGCATCGTCGGTCTTTTGCTATCTGGGCATTAGGCGACAAACGGTTCATCTGTCGACGTCTGCCTGAATAAATGGACATTTTTCCGCAAGGTTTTGGTCAGCTTTTGGTTTGACCGTGAAAACTGGTGCGGGCGTGCGGAGGCTGCGGCGCTCGTTTCCTGACACGATGGTGTTGGGAGGTGTTTGCTATGGCGCAGCGCGAGCAACACGAACGGGTTAAACGGATGGACCGCTGGGCGGGCAAACTGCTCGGTCATAAGGCAGTGGTGATGGCGATACTGGTCGTCATTGCGATGGCGAGTGGACTGGCGATGGCGAACCTTGGCGGCGGTGCCGGCAGTGTGTCGTTTGAGCACACTGATGGTTCGGGTTCGTTAGTGGAGCCGGGATCCGGCGATGCCTCGAGCGGAAAGACATCCGAAGGCTCTTCGCCTAAGGCGTCTGCCGCGGCAGAGGTTTATGTCGATGTTGATGGTGCCGTTGTGTCGCCCGGTGTATATCGCGTCAAGGACGGCGCGCGGGTGGCTCAGGCGATAGATGCCGCCGGCGGGCTGGCGCCCGAGGCAGACGTTACGGGGCTCAATCGGGCATCTAAGGTCGTCGATGGACAGAAGATTCACGTTC
>CALKBB010000376.1 GCA_937989795.1 uncultured Collinsella sp.
CAAGCGCGGCCTGGGCGGCCTGTTCGGTCGTAAAAAGAAAAACGAACAGGACAGCATGAGTGACTGGCTGGGCGTCGAAGACGATTACGATGCCAAGAAGTCCGGTCGCGGTATCGGTTCGTGGGATAACTTCGAGGACGATAACGATGGCTGGAAGGGTGGCGCTACGTCTTCCGATGGCGCTTCTTCCGAAGATATGCTCTCGGCTGTCGCTTCTATGGGCGACGATGAGCTGCTCGGTCACGATATCTGGTTTGTGGCAACGGGCGCCTCGGATTGTGATGGCGCTGGCATGAAGGCCTTCTTGGCTTCGCATCGCGATAAGCTCCGTGGCGTATTCTTTATCAATCTTGAATCCGTCGGCGCCGGTAGGCTTTCGGCGGTGACGGTCGAGGGCGAACAACAACTGCTCAAGGGCGATCGCCGCATCATGAACCTGGTCAGCAAGGTGTGCAAGTCGTTCCATGTCGATTGTGGCGCGCTCGAGATGCCCTATGCCAAGACCGATGCCTATGCCGCGCTCGAGGCGAGCCGCCGAGCCCTTACCATCGCCGGCGTGGACGGCACGCGTCTGGCTTGCGCTCGTACCGAGGACGACCTGCCCCACAATGTCAACCCGACGAACATTGCTACGGTATCCGAGGTCGTGACCGAGGTTATCCGCCGTTCGTAGACGGAGCTCTAAGGAGTCAACGTGTTTTCGTATATTAAGCGCCATTGGCCTGTCTACGTGATTTTGACCTTGATTGCCATTGCGTTAGGATTTGGGGCTGCCTACATCGTGGGCGCAAAGGGCTCGACCCCCGCCTCCGCAATCAGCGAAGAGGTGGAGCAAGAACAGAGCACGGGTGCCGATGGGATTCCTGAGTCCGAGCAAGCAATCGTTGATGGTGGATCTTCGTCTGCAGAGTAGATACGGCGATTTACATGATTGAAAGCGGGCGAGCCGGGGGACTGGCTCGCCCGCTTTTTGATCGCGCTAGCGCTTCTTTGGGATCGACCTAAGGCGAGCGAACCATAGGGCTGCGGCACCCGAGGTCAGGAGCGCGGTGATGCAAGCGGCGATGGGAGCTGATCCTGTTGCCGGTAGGTCCTGCGGTAGGGTACAGCGTTGAATGACACTGTCCTCGTCATGTGACTCAAGTTTATCGCCGCCGCCGTTGCGGCAAAGATCGACGCGTGCGCTGTTGGTGAGTGCAGTTTGGGGTGTGTAAGCCGACGTTGCCTGCATGTGCACGACTGCGCCCCGAGCGTCTGTGCCAAGGATTGCTTTGGCATCGTCAAGGTCGTCGTGCTCATCTTTGAGATCATCGCGGGTCCAAGAATCCGCATCGCTTCGAGTCGTAAAGTCGGCGGCTACCGCACCGTATTCAATTCGAATGCCCGTTACGACGGTATTGGGTGTAAGGTCGAGCTCTTCCGCCTCGAGTGTGGTGGATTCCGTGGTCGAGACATCCGCCTTCCAGAGGCGCCAGCCGTCGTAATCGACGAGGCGACAGTCCTCACCAAGGCTCTCTTTTACTTCGTCGGACTCAAGCCAAGGATTTTCGTGCCCATCGTCAAGTGTCGCGTTTGCCGGCTCACCGACGTCTGTCGAGTCCAACGGCGTCGTGCGATACCATACGTTGCACAGACCGTTGAGGTCGCCGATGGCGACGGGGGTTTCGATTGAGATGAATCTCGCTGTGCCGTCTTTGGCGCACTCAAGATCATCGGTAATCGTAAACTCATCAACCCAAGTAGCGGAATCGTTTCGAGCATCGATGGTATAGGAGAAAAGCCCATCACTATTGGTTTGCGTCGTGGCGCGGTTTTTACCATCGCCGTTAGCCAACAGGCCCTTTTCGATAGGTTGGACAAGTTCCTGACGCTTGTCGACCTGTCCCTTGATCTCGATGGGCGCATCCTTCATCGCGACGGTTTGGACTTCTCCCGTATCCTTTATTTCAAACGTTATTTCCTCGGCAAGGTCATAGGTCCGCGG
>CALKBB010000377.1 GCA_937989795.1 uncultured Collinsella sp.
CCGATCCCAAGAGCGGCGAAGGCTTCGTGAAGGACATGCTCGCCGAAATGGCGAAGCCCGACACTGCGGGCGAACTCGTGAGCCTCGTGGGCCGCTACTGGGCCATGGACCGCGACAAGCGCTGGGAGCGCGTGCGCCGCGCCTACGACCTGCTCGTCAAGGGCGTGGGCAATCCCGTCTCCGACATGCCCGACGCCGTGCGCGTCTCCTACCGCCAGGGCATCACCGACGAGTTCCTCGAGCCGCAGTACCTCACGGACGCTCACGGCGTTGCCGTGGGCCGCATCCGCCCGCACGACGCCGTCGTCTTCGTGAACTTCCGCAACGACCGTGCCAAGGAGCTCACGACCGTGCTCACGCAGGAGCCCAAGCTCGACTTCGAGATGGAGCCCATGCCGCTCTACTTCTGCACGATGACGCCCTACGACCCGACCTACAAAGGCCTGCACGTCCTCTTCCCGAAGGAGAACGTCGTCAACACGATCGGTGAATGGGTCTCCGCCCAGGGCCTCAGGCAGCTGCGCATCGCCGAGACCGAAAAGTACGCCCACGTCACGTTCTTCCTCAACGGCGGCATCGAGGAGCCCAAGGAGGGCGAGGAGCGCGTGCTCGTCGCTTCCCCCAAGGTTGCTACCTACGATCTGCAGCCCGAGATGAGCGCTCCCGAGGTTACCGAGAAGCTCGTCGCCGCCATCAACGAGGATCGCGCTGATTTCTACATCGTGAACTTCGCGAACTGCGACATGGTTGGCCACACCGGTGTCTTCGACGCTGCCGTTAAGGCTGTCGAGGCTGTTGACGATGCCCTGTCCAAGGTTGTCCCGGCGATTCTCGCCAAGGGCGGCTTTGCGCTGATTACCGCCGACCACGGCAACGCCGATCACATGTTTGACGTTGCTTCCGACGGTTCCAAGCATCCGTTTACGGCTCACACCACCAACCGCGTGCCGTTCATCATCGTTGATGAGAAGGCACAGCTTACCGGTATCGAGGACGGCCGTCTCTCCGATATCGCTCCGACTATGCTCACCATGGCTGGTATTGAGCCTTCCGCCGAGATGACGGGCCGCGTGCTCGCCACCGAGGCCTAAGAGAAAACAAATACCGTTTTCTAGTAAGGGGGTTGTCCACAACCGGACAACCCTCTTTTTTGCGCTATTTCTACCTCGTCACCAAATGGCTGATGGGGGAGTGCTGGGGGTTGTGGTACAGTACTGGAGTTTGAATTGTTCTATTAAGGAGCTTATCTATGGGTCCGTTTCAGATTCTTCTGTTTGTCGTTTGGGCTGTCTCTGCCGTGGCGCTGACGATTCTCGTCCTGATGCACTCTGGTAAGGGCACCGGCGTTTCGGATATGATCGCTAGCTCGCTGTATAACTCCAGCTCTGCCACGGGCGTCATGGAGCAGAACCTCGATCGCCTGACGGTAATTATGGCCGTCGTTTTTGCCGTGTGTGTCGTCCTGTGCATGTTCTTCTTCCCGCAGGGTATCGTCGGCTACTAAGCACGAGCCACATAAATACTTGAAAAGGGTTCCGCAAGTGCGGGACCCTTTTTGTTTACATATTTGTAACAGAGCCAAAATATCCCCACATACTTCGCCCAACTAAAGAAATTCTCGACCGTTGACCGGAATTAGCCCCAAATCGTGCATAAAATGCGCTATTGTATTGCGAAACGTTGGTTCGTTGTGCATAACCAGCCATAGCAACGGGCGGCGTTTTGATGGTTCGGATCGGATTGTCTCGACATGTGTCCGACTGAACATTTCTTTGTCCTATCTCATAAGGAGGATGGCATGGCTGATTCTATGTTCCACCAGCCCGTTATGGGTCGTCGCGCCTTTGTCGGCGGTACCCTTGCTGCGAGCTCCATGGCTTTTCTTGCCGCATGCGGCAAGAAGGGCGGCGACGCTTCCGGTTCTGAGTCCGGTTCGAAGCTGAACTTCTACATCAACAACCCGGTCTGCATCGACCCCTACAATGTCCAGGAGGACCAGGGCACTCAGGTCGAGTACCAGCTCTTTGATGCTCTGACCTCTTACGACGCCGAGAAGGGCGAGATCGTTCCGCTGGCTTGCGAGTCCTTCGAGGCCAACGACGACGCCACCGAGTTTACCTTCAAGATCAAGAAGGCCAAGTTCCACAACGGTGACGACGTTACCTCCAAGTCCTTCAAGCTCGGTTGGGAGCGTCTGGTCAACACCAAGTCGGCTGTCGCTACCGAGTACGGCCCTTCCGAGGTCTCCTATCACCTCTCCATGGTCGAGGGCTATGACGATCTGCTTGCCGGTAACGCTACCGAGCTCAGCGGTGTTACTTGCCCCGACGATGAGACCCTCGTCGTCAAGCTGTCTTCCGCTTACGCCGACTTCCCCTTCGTCGCCTCTCACCCGGCTCTGGCCCCGGTTCCCGAGTGCGCCGAGTCCGATGTCAAGAGCTTCTACCTTGCCCCGGTCGGTAACGGCCCGTTCATGATGGACGGCAAGTGGGAGGATGGCCAGGAGATCAACGTCAAGAAGTTCGACGATTACTATGGCGACAAGGCCAAGATCGATGGCATCCACTTCCAGGTCATCAAGGACATGGAGACCGCTTACAAGGAGTTCCAGGCGGGTAACCTCGATGTCTGCGACGTTCCCGTCGCTCAGATTGATGCCGCCAAGAAGGATCGCGGCGTGTCCAAGGACGGCTACACCATGGGTGACGGCGAGCGCATGCTGCTCGGCGCCGAGCCTTCCACGTACTATCTGACCTGCAACACCACGGCCGAGCCGTTCAACAACGCCGACCTGCGTAGGGGCATCTCCCTGGCCATCAACCGTGAGGCCATCTGCAAGACCATCTTCAAGGGTACCCGTACCCCTGCCGACGGCATTGTTCCTCCGGGCATCGATGGCTACAAGGAGGGCGCATGGGAGTTCTGCGCCTACGATGTCGACAAGGCTAACGAGTACCTCGACAAGGTTGCTCCCGCTGGCGCTAACGGCGATCGTGGCATTAGCGTGACCCTTTCCTACAACCAGGACGGCGGTCACAAGGAGATCATGGAGTCCATCATCGGCGACCTCGCCAAGGTTGGTGTTACCGCTGTCTCCGATACCCCCGAGTGGTCTGCCCTGCTCGAGCAGTATCAGAACTTTAACTATCAGTTCGGTCGTCTGGGTTGGATTGCCGACTACCCGATCATGGACAACTTCCTGTATCCGCTGTTCCACTCCGACTCCCTCGGTGGCGACAACCGCTCTGGTTACAGCAACCCCGAGTTCGACGCCAAGGTCGACGAGGCTCGTACTATTATTGACGACAAGGAGCGCGTCGCTAAGATGCAGGAGGCCGACGCAATGGTCGCTGCCGACTGCCCGGTCATCCCTGTGATGTTCTACACGCACACCATCGTCGGTTCCGATCGCATCAAGCACCTCTATGTCGATCCGCAGAAGCATGCCGAGCTGGGTACCGCTGAGCTCGCCTAAGAGTTTGCAGCTTCCGTGAGGGTCAAGTATTTACGTAGACCTCATGGGAAACATACAGTTCTCCCTAACCTGGGGTAAACTGGCTGATGGTAATTTTGGGATGCCGGTCTGGCGATCGGCATCCCATTTAGGTTAATCCCTAGATAGGGGAGTGGTATGGGTAAGTACATCGTTAAACGTGTGCTTCAGTTCATCCCGGTGTTTTTGGGCGTTACGCTGATTCTGTTCGCCCTCCAGAATATCGTGCCGGGAGATCCGATCAAGCTGATCGGTGGAGACAAGGCTCTGTCCCCCGAGGTGGAGCTTCAGCTTCGCGTTCGCTATCACCTGGTCCAGACGGACGAGGACGGCAACGCGATCCTTGACGAGAACGGCGACCCCGTTCAAACGTCGCTCGTGGACCGTTACTTGTATTACATGAACGGCCTGCTTCATGGCGATCTGGGCAATTCGTATCAGCGCAAGCTGCCGGTTACGGAAATCTTTGCCCAGAAGTATCCGTATACGGTCAAACTTGCCGCGTGCGCCATCGTGCTCGAGGCAATTATGGGTATCGGTGCGGGTATCATTTCGGCGGTAAAGCGTTATTCCTTCTGGGATATTTTGGTAACGCTCACCACGTCGATCCTCGTTGCGGTCCCGGCCTTCTGGCTCGGTATGTTGCTGCAGCTGTTCTTTGGCGTCATCCTCAAGGACGCCACGGGCGGTGCAATCTCCATGCCGATCTCGGGTGCCGGCGGTTCCAGCTCTCAGTATCAGGATTGGATGCACTATGTGCTTCCGACCATTACGCTGGCTTCGGTTTCGACCGCTTACGCCGCCCGCATTATGCGCTCGCAGCTGCTTGACGTCATGAACCAGGATTACATCCGTACGGCAAAGGCCAAGGGTCTCTCCAATCGTGCGATCATCGTCAAGCATGCGCTTAAGAATGCACTCATCCCCGTCGTTACCTATATTGGTGTCGACTTTGGCGGCATGCTTTCGGGCGCCATCCTGACCGAGACGGTCTTCAACTGGCCCGGTATCGGCTATGAGGTCTATCGCGCCATTAGCATGCGTGACTGGCCCATCGTTATGGGCGGCGTTACGCTCATCGTTGTCGTCGTCATGGTGATCAACCTGCTCGTCGACATTAGCTATGCATTCCTCGACCCGCGCATCCGCCTTGGCGGTCCGTCGGATAAGGCCTAGGGGAGGTACGTCTCATGCAGGAAACTGATTCTCAGTCTCAGGAGCAGGCTACCGCCACCAAGGTCGCATCTGCTCCCGCCAAGTCCCGCACGCTGTGGGGCGACGCTTTTAAGCGTCTTCGTAAGAACAAGCTCGCCGTTATCGGTGTCTGCTGGATCATCATCGTCGTTGTGGTTGCCCTGACCGCAGATCTGTGGGCTAAGCCCTGGCTCGGTTCGCCGACGGCTTCCGATTCGACCACCATGGCCGAGACATCGCTACTGGCTCCGTGTGCCGAGCACCCGTTTGGCACCGATGCCCTCGGTCGCGACATTCTCGTCCGCGTTATCTACGGTGCACGCGTTTCGCTTTCTGTCGGTATCATGGCCACCGCCATCTCCACATTGATCGGCCTGGTCATGGGCGCCCTGGCCGGTTTCTACGGCGGCATTTGGGATACGATCATCATGCGCTGTGCGGACATCTTCCTGGCGTTCCCGTACGTGCTGTTCGTTGTCGCCATGATCGCCGTTATCGGCCGTGGTCTTCAGAACGTCTTTATCGCCATCGGCATTCTTGGCTGGCCTTCGATTGCGCGCGTCTTCCGCTCTGCAATCTTGACGGTCAAGGAAAACGACTATGTTGATGCAGCGCGCGCGATGGGTGCATCTGATGCTCGTATCGTCGTGCGTCACATCTTCCCGAACTCCGTCGCCTCCATCGTGGTCTACGCGACCATGAACATTGGTGGCGCCATTCTGACCGAGTCCGCTCTGTCCTTCCTCGGCATGGGCGTTATTCCGCCTACGCCTTCGTGGGGCTCCATGATTCAGGACGGTCAGCAGTATCTTCTGACCGCTCCCTGGATGATGATCATGCCCGGTCTGGCAATTCTCTCGACGGTGCTCGCCTTCACCCTGCTGGGTGACGGTCTGCGCGACGCCCTCGACGTCAAGATGAAGGACGCATAAGGATGAAGAAGAACAAGAACTATGTGGACCTGAAGGACCAGCCGGTTCCTGAGGGCCAGCATCTGCTCGAGGTCGATGACCTTAAGATGTATTTCCACACCGAGGATGGCGTTGTTCGCGCTGTCGACGGTGTCTCCTACACGCTCGATCGCGGCGAAACCCTGGGCGTCGTCGGTGAGTCCGGCTCCGGTAAGTCCGTGACCGCCATGACCATCATGGGCCTCATCTCGATGCCTCCGGGAAAGATCGAGGGCGGCGACGTTCGCTATCGCGGTCGTTCTATCCTCGAAATGACTGAGGAAGAGATGCAGCACATTCGCGGCAACGATATCGCGATGATCTTCCAGGATCCTATGACCTCCTTGAACCCGGTCTATAAGATCGGCAGGCAGGTGGGCGAGGGTCTTCGTCTGCACCGTGGCTACTCCAAGCAGGAGGCGCTCAAGCGTGCCACCGAGCTTTTGGACCTCGTGGGTATCCCCGAGCCCGAGAAGCGCGTCAATGAGTATCCGCACCAGTTCTCTGGCGGTATGCGTCAGCGAGTCATGATTGCCATGGCCCTTGCCTGCGATCCCGATATTCTGATTGCCGACGAGCCCACGACGGCTCTGGACGTTACCATTCAGGCTCAGATTATCGAGCTCATGCAGGAGATGCAGGAGAAGAACGGCAACGCCATCATCATGATTACCCATGACCTGGGTGTTGTCGCCGATATGGCCGATAAGATCATGGTTATGTACGCCGGCCGCCCCGTTGAGTTCGGTACTGCTGAGGAAATCTTCTACGAGAGCCGCCACCCCTACACCTGGGGTCTTATCCGCTCCATCCCGGAGCAGGCAATCGAAGAGAAGAAGCCGCTGACGCCGATTCACGGCAACCCGCCTTCGCTCATGAACCTGCCTGAGGGCTGCGTCTTCTCTCCTCGTTGCCCCTACGCGACGGACAAGTGCCGCAAGCAGCGCCCTGAGCGCGTTGTCACCGAGTCCGGTCACTATTCTGCGTGCCACTATTCCGGTGACCCCGAGTTCCTCAAGAACGCTCCTGAGACGTCCCGTACGCGCAAGGATTCCAAGAAGGGAGGCGAGGCGTAAATGGCAGACAATAACGAGCGCACTCCACTGCTGAAGGTCGAGCACCTCTCCAAGGAGTTTCCCGCAGAGTCCGGCATGTTTGCCAAGCGTTTTTCCAAGCGCGTCGTCTCTGCTGTAAACGACATCTCTTTTGAGATTTATCCTGGCGAGACCTTTGGTCTGGTTGGCGAGTCTGGTTGCGGTAAATCCACCACGGGCCGCACTATCATGCGTCTGACCAAGCCGACCGCCGGCAAGGTGTTCTTCCAGGGCAAAGATGTTGCCGAGATGAGCAAGCATGAGATCAAGGACATGCGTCGTGAGATGCAGTTTATCTTCCAGGATCCTTATGCTTCGCTCAACCCTCGTATGACCATCGGTGAGATTGTCTCCGAGCCCATGACCATTCACGGCGTGGGCACCAAGGAGGAGCGCATTGAGCGTGTCCGTGAGCTTCTCGACGTTGTCGGACTGAACCCCGAGCACATTAACCGCTATCCTCATGAGTTCTCCGGCGGTCAGCGTCAGCGTGTCGGCATTGCCCGCGCATTTGCGCTGAAGCCCAAGCTGATTATCTGCGACGAGCCGGTTTCTGCTCTGGATGTTTCCATTCAGGCCCAGGTTCTAAACCTGCTCAAGGAACTGCAGGACAAGTTCGGTACCGCATATCTGTTTATCGCCCACGACCTGTCCGTCGTGCAGCACATCTCCGATCGCGTTGCCGTTATGTATCTGGGTAAGATGGTTGAGGTTTCGGACTGGAAGACGCTCTACAGCGAGCCCCACCATCCGTACACGCAGTCGCTGCTGTCTGCCGTGCCGGTTCCCGATCCTGATATCCAGAAGACCCGCAAGCGCATCATCCTCGCTGGCGATCCGCCGTCGCCGCTGGATCCGCCGACCGGCTGCCGTTTCCACACGCGCTGCCCCATCGCGCAGGGCATCTGCTCTGAGAAGCTTCCCGAGTTTAAGGAAGTCGCACCGGGTCACTGCTGCGCGTGCCACTTCGCGGAGCCGTTCCCGATCAAGGAATCGCACATCGACCTGTAGTCGGTTGTTATCGTCCGGGCCCGCGCTGGACGTAGTTTTCAGAACGTCCTCGACCATGGAACCCCCCTTATCCTGCTCCTTCGGAGCCGCGGATAAGGGGGTTTCCTGGTCTGCGGAATGTTCTGAAAACTAAGTCCAGCACGGGCCCTGTGTTACCGCTGCAGAGGGGTGCGATTCCTTGATCGCTCACTTAATCTAATAAGAAATTGAGTGAGGCCGGAGCTTTGGCTCCGGCCTCCTTATATAAGGGCTCGGCAAAGTCGAGCCACCAAATTTGCATCAGCCCCCAGAACATGTTTGAGAACGGTGTCTGGAGTACGTGAACGTCGATTCGGGGCCGGACATATAGATCTACCAGCGCATTTACAAATTCGTAAACTTTTTTCAAAAAAGTGCTTGCGCAGTTCTCGAATCATAGGTTATTATCTTACTCGTTGAACGCGCGGGTTCAACAAAACGAACCGCGAATCAACAACATAGCATGTCGGAGTGGCGGAATTGGCAGACGCGCTAGCTTGAGGTGCTAGTGACCGCTTTTTGGTCATGCGGGTTCAAGTCCCGCCTCCGACACCATCGCATTTGAGAAGCCTCTTCGGAGGCTTTTTTGTTACCGATAGACGGTGAGGTTCACGATGGAAACGCTTGAGCGCAACGAGTGGGCAGACGTTGCCCAACTAGTCGAAATCACGAGCGATGCTGTCATCATCTGCGAGCTCGACGGAACCATTCTGCATGTGAATAATCGCTTACTTGGTTTGATGTGCGAGGAACGCGCCGACGTCATCGGTAGAGATGTTAAAGACGTCCTGTACTCATCCGCTTTTGAACGTGCGACGGAACATCGTCTGCCATTTGAAACTGATGGCTCCGAGAACGAACTGATGCTCAAGCTGAGTGACGGCTCTTTTATCCCCGTCTTGGTTCGCGCAGGCTCCGTAACGCCTCCACGTGTCTTTGGGCGCCGCGCGCCACGTGTCCTGGTGGCACTTCACAGTATTGAGGAACAGTATTCTCACGACCGTCAACTCAAGCGTGCGTTATCGGAGCTTAGAGTGGCAAATAAGCGTCTCTCTGGCACGCTTTCGGTCATTATGAGCACTGTGGGCTCCGATGAGCTACCCAGCCTGCTTGATACCGTTTTAAATCAGCTCGTCGGAACGCTCGATGCTTCTGGAGCTGCGATTTATTTTTCGGAGAGCGGTGGCTTTAAGCTCCGTGGTGTTTCTAAGGAGCTTGAGGATAGCTATCTGCCCGAGTTTATGCCGTATGGCGCGGGCATCCCGACGTACGTGCTTCGCGAGTCGCGCGCTTGCCGTCTGTCGATTCAGCAGGACCTTGAGGGCGATCGTGTCGCCTCGGGCATGTTTATGGATTTGGACAATCGTTCTAAGCACCTGTTGCGCGTGCAGGATATGCCTCCGTACCGCAGCGAGATCTGTCTTCCCGTTTTTTACGGTACGCAGATCCTTGGCGTGCTGGAAGTTGGCTGGAAACGCCCCCAGGCACCGCTCGCCTATGACGTTAATGTACTCGAGGTCATTTGCGATTACCTGTCTATCCAGCTGGTCGGCATGGCATCGAGCCTTCGCTCTCGTCGCACGGCCGAGCTTGGCCGCTCGCTTAATGTGCTTCGGGATGAGTTGTTTGCCTATCTTGATGATCCTGTTGCCGCCTCGCGTGCGGTGTCGGCCGAAATTTGCGCCGTGCTCAATTGCCATTTCTGTTCCGTGGAGTATGACGCTAGTCTGGACGCCTACGTCACAGATTTTGAAGGCGGCAGTCGCGTTGCTTTGCCTGACGATCCCGAGAAGCTTTTCTTTTCCACGACGGCGCCAGCGGCACGTCTGGGGGCTGGCTCTGATGGCTTTGGGGCGTCTGTTTTGGGCGGCACGAGTGCCGAGGACCTTAAACACGTCCGCATAACTCGCGTTGACGAATCGATGCCTATGGGAGGCTGGCTTAGGGCGCATGGTCTACCTTGCCAAGGTCTCTACGTCGACATCGGCATCGAGGCGGGGCGCCCGCGCTCTGAGGGTGATGGCAAGCACAGCAACGACGCGATCGTTCCTGCTTCTGTTGCGAAAGGCCCGACGA
>CALKBB010000378.1 GCA_937989795.1 uncultured Collinsella sp.
GATCTCGACATTGGTCCCTGCCGTCATCGGTATCGCTACGACCATCCTCAGCGCCGTTCTCGTGTGGACGATCAAGAGCGGAGACCCCTTCAAGAAAGGGTCTGCGACATGCTTGAAGGTGCTCGGCATTCTCTTCGTTGTTCAAGCTGCCACCAGCCTCTACGCCGGCTCACTCAAAACCTCCGTTTCGATGTTTGGCGGCGAGGGGGCCGTCGGCGCCCAAGAGATCGCTTCATCATTCGATTGGACCTCTCTGGTTCTCGGCATCGTCCTGTTCATGCTTTCCCAGCTCTTCTTGTGCGCCCGAGAGCTGTACCTCGACTCCGACGAGATTGCGTAAGGAAACGCCATGCCCGTAATTGTTCGCCTCGACAAGATCATGGCCGAGCGAAAGATTTCCTCGAACGAACTTGCCGAAAGGATTGGAACCACGCCCGTGAACCTGTCCCGTATTAAAAAAGGGCATATTCGCGGCATTCGCTTCAACACACTCGAGCAGCTATGCCTCGCCCTTCGTTGCCAACCCGGAGACCTTCTCGAAGTCATGAGCGAAGAGGATGCCCGAAAGGAGTTCGGACTCGATTGGTCCGCCGAGGATTAGAGGGCGGTCGTACTCGCCCTGCACACGGGGATGCGAATCGGCGAGGTCTGCGGCCTTCGGTGGTGCGATGTGGATTTCGAGACGGGCCTGATCTCGATCAGACACTCGGTGGCGTACGCGAAGGGAATGGGTTCGTTCATCAAGGACACCAAGACCCATGACGCCAGGGGTATCCCCATCGACCCGGTCGGCCTACTCCCCTTCCTGAAGGAGACCCACGAGATCGACTGCGGAAAGCTGCGCTTGCGCGGCCTTACCGGGGCGGTCGAGATCGGGGACTGCTACATCCTGTCGGAGCCGGGCGCGACCTTCGCGACGACAAGCTATATCCGCAGGGCGTTCAAGACGTTCTCGGAGACCAACGGCCTCATGGGCACCAACGACGAGCTGATCACGTTCCACGGCCTTCGCCACACGTTCGCAACGCAGTGGATCCGCCAAGGCGGCGATATCAAGGCGCTCCAATCGATCCTCGGCCACAAGGACGCCATGGCGACGCTCAACGTCTACGCCGACATCGAGCCCATCTCCAAAATCCATAACATGCTGCGCGCCACGCCGTGCCTTTGGCGCGGGCACCTCGGGCCGAGGGTCGATCCGGGTCCCATGTTCCAACAGAGGATCCAGGAGTCCATCGAGACGCTCCAGGCGTTCGGCTACGGCATCACCGAGCCGGACGACCGAAATATCGCCATACGCGACGTGAAGACGAACAGTTGGCTCTAGCTCACCGAGTACGCGGCAGTGCTGGGCCCATCCCAACTGAGGTCACGGTGGTCCGATAGGGGCGCCGCCCGCGGCATGCGCCGCGGAGCGGTATCCCCTACCGAAGGGCGGGGATGCCCTCCGCTTCCAGTTCGGAATCAGCCGTCGGAGGCGTTCGGCTGACTGCGGGAACGGCCTGTCCGCTCAATGTGTTCGGCTGAGATCGGAAATCAACCCAACACGAGCCGGACACGCGCCAGACGGCTCTTCCCCGTACGGCCTTCCCCCTTACGCTCATGTTGCAGGCATGTAACGCCGCAGCGAGCGCGCCTTTTTTGCGCCAGACAGGTACAATGATGAACACTGTACCGTAGCGGAGCGCCCCGCGCGCGCCGCAATCACGCGAAAGGGTTTCCCATGGCCGAGATCTCGTCCTCCCGTATCGTCATCACCGTCCTTGGCAAGAACCGCCCCGGCATCGTCGCCGGCGTCACCCGTGTCCTGGGCGAGGCCAACGTCGACATCCGCGACATCACGCAGTCCATTATCGAGGACATCTTCACCATGACCATGCTGGCCGATACCGCCGAGTCCAAGCTCGACTTCGCTGAGCTGCAGAAGGCCCTGGCCGAGGCCGGCGAGCTTTCGGGCGTCAACGTGTCCATCCAGCGCGAGGACGTCTTTAACTTTATGTACCGCCTGTAGCGAGCAAGCCGCTGGGGATAGCCTGACGCGCGCATGCCAATGCAAGCCACCCCGATGCGGCCCGGAGAGGAGCGCGCATGGCCTACGACGCCAAGAAAATCTATTACCGCTTCGATGACCACTTGAGCCGACTGGTTCTGGATTACGAAGCAAGCCGCCAGATTTCGTCTGAGAGCGAAAGCCTCTACCACGGCCTGCCGACCGCCCCGTACGACGAGGACCTGTTCGTAGAGCACAACGTCAAGCGCGGCCTGCGCAATGCCGACGGCTCGGGCGTGGTCGCGGGTCTCACCCGTATCTCGGATGTGCATGGCTACAACAAGGTCGACGGAAAGGTCGTGCCCGATCAGGGCAAGCTCACGCTTCGTGGCTACAGCATCGAGGATCTGGTCAACAACGCCCAGGCCGAGAACCGCTACGGCTACGAGGAAGTCGCCTATCTGCTTATCACGGGTTCGCTGCCCAACAAGGAAGAGCTCGACGGCTTTTGCGAGCGCCTGGGTGCTTTTAGGCACCTGAGCGACGAATACGTCCGCGAGTTCCCCATGACCACGGTGTCGTCGAGCATCATGAATGTGCTTCAGCGCGCCGTGCTGCTGCTCTACGCCTTCGACGCCGAGCCCGACGCCATTACACCCGAGCACGAAATCGACGTCGCCATCTCCATGCTCGCCCGTCTCCCCCGCATCGCCGCCTTCGCGCATATGGCCTCGGTCGCCAAGCGCCGCGGCTCCGAGGTTCATGTGCCGCACCCCACACCCGGCCTCTCCACCGCTGAGACCATCCTGCAGGTGTTGCGCGGCGGCATGGCATTCACCCGCGACGAAGCCATGCTGCTCGACGTGATGCTCATGCTGCATGCCGAGCACGGCGGCGGCAACAACTCCACGTTTGCCTGCCGCGTGCTGTCCTCCTCGGCCACCGACCCGTATTCCGCCTACGCCGCGGCTATCGGCTCGCTCAAGGGTCCGCGCCACGGCGGCGCCAATGCCAAGGTCGTGTCTATGCACGAGGACATCCGCGCGCATGTCTCCAACTGGGAGGACGAGGACGAGGTCGCGGCCTACCTGGGCAAGATCCTCGACAAGCAGGCCTTCGACGGCACAGGCCTCATCTACGGCATGGGCCACGCTGTCTACACGCTGAGCGACCCGCGCGCCGAGGTCTGCCGCCGTTACGCGCGCACGCTTGCCGCCAAGAAGGACTTGGGCGAAGAGTTCGCGCTCATCGAGCGCATCGAGCGCCTGGCACCCCAGGTCATGCGCGACCACGGCATGACCAAGCCCATCTGCGCCAACATCGACCTGTACACAGGCTTTATCTACAAGATGCTCGGCGTGCCCGAGACGCTCTTTACGCCGCTATTCGCCGTCGCCCGCATGGCCGGCTGGTCGGCGCACCGCATGGAAGAGCTCTTCTGCGCGCACCGCATCATCCGTCCCGCGTATCGCCCGGTTATCGAGCCGCTGGAGTACAAGCCGCTCGCCGATCGCTAGGACGCGGACCGTTATAGAACCCGAGCGTGGCCAGGGCATCACCGCCCTCGGCCACGCTTTTTATGCCAGTAGAAAGGATCGCAACGAATGATTGTGTTTTCCGATATGGACGGAACGCTGCTGACGAGCGATAAGCAGATGAGCGACGCCACTTGGGCAATGCTCGACGAGCTCGCACGTCGTGGCATCGAGTTTGTTCCCTGCACGGGGCGTCCGCTGTCGGGCATCTTTGAGCCCATTCTCGCCCATCCCGCCGTGCACTACGCGGTCTGTGCCAACGGCGCCAGCGTCTGGCAACTCGACGACGATGCGCCCACCGATACCTCACGTGCTACGCGCATTTTGAGCCGACCGCTCGACCGCGCCATCGCCCACCACGTCCATAGCATTGCCGCCGGCCACGATGTGACCTTCGATATCTTCGCGGACGGGCAGTGCTTCCTCCCCCGCTCGCTCTACACGCGCCTGGATGAGTTCTGCGGCGGCGACCCCCACATCGCGGCTTCGCTCAAGCGCACACGAACACCGATCGACATGGATATCGACAGCAAGATCGACGAGGTCGAGACGCTCGAGCGCATCGCCATGTACTGGCACAACCCGGCTGATCGCGACGCCATCGCGGCGGAGCTCGACACGCTCGGAGGCATTGAGGTCACGCGTTCGTACGCCATGAATATCGAGGTCATGAGCGAGGGCGCCACCAAGGGAACGGCCCTCACGTGGCTATGCGAGCACCTGGGCGAGCGTCTCGCCGACGCTTGGGCGTTCGGCGACAACATCAACGACATCCCCATGCTGCAGGCAGCGGGCCACGGCATAGCCATGATCAACGCCGAGCCCGAGGACCGCGACGCCGCCGACGCCATCACCGAATACGACAACGACCACGACGGCGTCGCCCGCACCATCATGGCCGCCCTCGCCTAGTCATTGGCCAGTCATTGGGGACGTTCTTAAATGACTAGTCGTTGGGGACACTCTTCGCGAAAAAGCTGCAAGGACTGTCCCCCACTGTCGGCAGAAAAGGAACGTCCCCATCTGCCGGATTAGGAGAGACTCTCCAGCACGCGACGGAGCTCCTGCTGAACGGCGTGGTCGCGGTTGCAGCCTACGACGCGATCGGCCACCGCCTTAAGCGCGGGGCGCGCGTTTTCCATCGCGCAGCCCGTGCCGACAAAGCGAATGATCTCGTAGTCGTTCATCGAGTCGCCAAACGCCATGACCTCGTCGCGTCCAATGCCGTAATGCTCCGCGAGCTGCGCGATACCCGAGGCCTTCGACACACCAGGCTGCATGGCATCGATCCACGCGTTGCCCGAAGGTGCAAAAGTAAAGAGCTGACCAAGTTCGCGCTGTAGTACGTAAGCGCTGTCCATAACGGCACCGTCATCGCAAAAGATACTCGCCTTGATGATATTTACGCTGGGGTCGGGCAGCTCCCAAATGCGCTCGGCATTGGGAAGGTCCTTATCGACCTCACGCACGAACTTGCACTCGTCATCGAGCAAGAAGGACTTGGTTCGGTCAAAAAGTGCAAGATGCAGATTGGGAAACGTCGCGACGGCCTGGGCGAGCCTTCGAATCGCCAGGTGCGAATACACCTCGCGGTCTACCATCTTACCGTCGGCGTAGACCTGGGCGCCGTTAGCGGCGACAAAGTCCATCTTGTCGCGAACAGGTGCAAAGAACTCGCACAGGCGGTCGTAACGACGGCCTGACGATGCGGCGAAATGCACGCCATGCTCGTGTAGCGCCAGAATCAGTTCGTAGGTCTCGGGAGGCACCTGGCCGTTTTCGTCAAGCAACGTGCCGTCCATATCGGATGCAATCAGTTTAAACATAGAAAAGCTCCCTTCGGGCTTGATGGAATCGGACGTATATCCGATTCCAACGTACCCAAAGGGAGCTCAGATAAGACCTTGCGGGCGCAAACGTTACAAGGACCTGGCAAATAGCTCACACATGCCAGAGGCCTCACGGTCGCGGCGCCAGGCGACACGCCACCCCGACGGCTAGTCGTTTAAGAACGTCCCCGATGACTAGTCGGCGTAGGTGAAGGTCGTGACGTCGAACATGCCCTCGGGGCGGATGCGGAGCGTCGGGATCACCGGCAGGGGCAGGAAGATGATGCCCATGATGGGGTCGAGCGGCGGCTCGACGCCCATGGCACGCGCCTTGACCATAAAGTCGTCGTGCTGCGCGGCGACATCTTCGGCCGTGCCCTCGCTCATCAGGCCACCGAGCGCCAGCGGAATGCGCGCCACGACCTCGCCGTTGCGCACCAGCACGTGACCGCCCTGGCCCACGGCCTCAACGGCGGCCATCATATCGGCGGCGTTGTCGCCCACGACGCACACGTTGTGCGAGTCGTGTCCGATCGTCGAGGCGATGGCACCACCCGTGATGGTAAAGCCGCGCACCCAGCCGCGGCCGATATGCTTGCCAACGAGTCCCAGGCCAGCGGGGCCATCGCCGTCGGCGCCCTCGGCCTGCAACGACACGCCGCGGCCATGGCGCTCAATCAGCATAATGCGACGCAGGCCCTCGGCGCTCTCGGGGCGAGCCATACCCGTGATGGCCTTACCCGGCACCACGTCAATCACGGCCTCGCCCGGCTTAAAGGCATAGTCGAACACGTCGAGCGAAAGCTTCGGCAGCTTAACGGAGGCGCGCAGCTCATCGGCAAGGGCTGCGACCTCGGCCATCTCGGGTGCAATCTCGCCCACAAAGGTACCGTCCTGCGCCACCAGAGCACCGGCGGCATATACGCGATGCGGAGCCGTGGCAAACGTCAGGTCATTGAGCACCAGCAGGTCGGCACGCTTGCCCGGGGCGATGGCGCCACGCAGTTCGTGCGGGTCGCGGCAGCCGTGATCCAGGCCAAACGCCTCAGCCGTGGAAAGGGACGCCATGGAGATAGCGACCACCGGGTCGATACCGGCCTCAATCGCCACGCGGCAGGCGTTGTCGATCATGCCGGACGCAAGCGCATCGGAAGGAGCGCGGTCGTCGGTCGCAAAGCAGCAACGGCGGGCACGGGCAGGATTCTCCAGCAGCATCGGCGACAGGTTGGCCAGGTCATGGCTGCACGTACCCTCGCGCAGCATCACATACATGCCGCGAGACAGCTTGTCGAATGCCTCCTCGGGAATCGTCGACTCATGGTCAGCGATAATACCTGCTGCGGCATAGGCGTTGAGGTCCTTGCCGGCAACGAGCGGGGCGTGACCGTCCACCTGTTTGGACGGCGTCTGGTTGGCAGCGTCGATTCGAGCGCAGGTCTCGGGATCGGCCATAAAGACGCCCGGCAGGTTCATCATCTCGCCCAGGCCAAAGACATCGCCCGGATGCTCGGCAAAAAACGCCTGCATATCAGCAGCGGTGATGACGGCACCGGCCTGCTCGTCGGGCAGCGCGGGCACGCACGAGGGCATCATGTACTTGATGGAAATAGGAGCGCGACGGCCGTCCTCGATCATAAAGCGCAGGCCGTCCAGGCCGGAAACGTTGGCGATCTCGTGGCTGTCGGCAATGGCAGTGGTGGTACCGCGCGTCGCCGCCATGCGCGCATACTCGGCAGGGCGGATGTTCGAAGACTCGATATGCAAGTGTCCGTCAATAAAACCGGGGGCAAGATAGCGGCCCTGGCAATCGATGACCTCGGCAGCCTCATACGTACCGGCGGCATCGTCGCGACCATCGTAGAGCACGCCGACGATCACACCGTCCTTGACGGCAACGCTACCGGGCGCCACGCGCTGGCCGTACACATCGACAATCTGTGCGTTGGCAAACAGCGTGTCAACGGGCACACGACCCTCGGCGGCCTCGATCACAGATCTCATGACCTCAACGGACATACATACTCCTTTAACCGTAGAAAAAAGCTGCGGAGCGGACAGACCTTCACCGCAGCAAACCAATAGCCATTGTATGCCCAAAAGGAGGCCGCCGATAACACCCCTTCCGCTTAACGGCACCGCCAAATGATCCCTTGGGGACGGAGGAAAAAAGTTGCGGTGGAATAGTTCCTACCTGGGCGCCCGTATGGCATTTTTAGGAACTATTTCACCTCAACTCAAAAGGCCGCAGTCGGGAGTTCCGGCTGCGGCCCTATTGCACATGTTAGGTTGACCTACTTGCTAGACCAGCTTGAAGCCCTTGCGCTTGCCTACGGAAAGGGTGTCGCCCAGCTTGAGGGCGCTCGGGTCGATGTTGTAGCTCTTGGGAGCCACGGCCTTGCCGTTGATCTTGACGCCGCCACCGTCAATGTCGCGACGGGCCTGGCCGGCGCTCGCCGAAAGGCCCAAGTCCTTGAGCAGGCCGGCGAGGTAGATCTGGCCCTCGTCGTTGACAGTCAGCTCAACGTGCTTCTCGGGGAAGTCGGCGAGCTGCCCCTCCTTGAACACGCGGTCGAACTCGGCCTGAGCCTCGTCTCCGGCGCCGGCGCCGTGGTAGGTGTCGCACAGGTCGCGGCCCAGAGCACGCTTGAGCTCATAGGGATCGGCAGAGCCATCGGCCAGAGCAGCGTCGATCTTGTCGACCTCGGCCGGGGTGAGCGAACTGGCCAGGCGGTAGTACTTGCCAATCATCTCGTCGGGGATGGACATGGTCTTGCCGAACATATCCTTGGGAGCGTCGGTCAGGCCGATGTAGTTGCCGTAGGACTTGGACATCTTGCGCACGCCATCGGTGCCCTCGAGCAGCGGCATGGTGAGCGCGATCTGCGGCTCCATGCCCATCTTCTCCATGAGCTCACGGCCGGCGAGCAGGTTGAAGAGCTGGTCGGTGCCGCCCATCTCCACGTCGGCCTTGATCTGCACGGAGTCGAAAGCCTGCATCACGGGATACAGGAACTCATGCAGGGCGATCGGCGTCTGAGACTGGTAGCGCTTGGTAAAGTCATCGCGCTCAAGAATACGGGCGACGGTGAACTTGGAGCACACCTGCAGCAGTCCGGCGAGATCCATCGACAAGATCCAGTCGCCGTTGTGCACGATGGTGGTCTTCTCGGGATCCAGGATCTTCATGGCCTGGCTCACGTAGGTCTCGGCATTGGCCTCGATCTGCTCCTGCGAAAGCTGCGGACGGGTGGAGTTCTTGCCCGAAGGGTCGCCAATCAGCGCGGTACCGTTGCCAATGATGAGGGTGACGTTGTGGCCCAGGTCCTGGAACTGACGCATCTTGCGCAGCGGCACGGCGTGGCCCAAGTGCAGGTCGGGGCTGGTGGGGTCGACGCCAAGCTTGATGTTGAGGGGCTCGCCCTTCTCAAGCTTCTTGCGAAGGTCGGCCTCGGGGACGATCTGTGCGGCGCCCGAGGTGATGATACGCATTTGCTCGTCAACAGACAGCATTGGGTATCCTCCTTTTGCTATAGCACCCTCGCCGAAAACGGCGGTGCTGGAAGTCCATAAACTCTCATATGATAACAAACTGACGCGACGCGGCACCTACGACAGGAAAATCCTCGTCCTGCCGCATGCGTCAATGGCAACTGGCAGACGTGTACCGTCACGCTCGACCAGATAGCGTGCCTGCCGACGACGCAAGCAGTCGCGGCAACGGACCTGCCCCGTCGCATCGGTGGCGCAGACGCCCTCGGCGGTCAACAGACAGTGCTCGCACACCATAAGCCCGGGACGGTCGGCGTCGACCGGACCCAAGACGCCGGGTTCAGCAGCCAGCTCGGCAATACGCTCCCTATCATTGCTGAGCAACTCGGCAGGCAAGTATACCCACCCCGCGCCAAGCCCGCGCAGCCAGGCAAGCGTGGCCCGATTGGCACAGAACACCGGCGCCGCCACGTCAAACGTCGCGCCCAACTCGCGGGCCATCGCCACCTGTCCCAGATTGCGGCAGACGACGCGCCCGGCGCGTTGCATAAGCGCCCGAGTCCGCTCGGTGTCACCCGCGCGGCACACTTCGTCGAGTACCACCGTCGCATCGGACAGGTCTCGCTCATCGCGCGGATCCACATCCATCAGTTCCCAGGCAAAGACCATACGAGCAAAATCCTCGCGCTTTGCCGGCTCCCCCGGCTCCGCCAACTCCGTCGGCACATCACCATCTGCCAGAACGCCCTCAAACGGCAACACCTCAACGGACCGCTCGACAGGCGCGACTGCATCTGCCTCGGCACGCATACGCTCCAACACCGTTGCCGTTTGCCCCAGCACGCCTGCGCTGCGAATCAGATAGACCTCGCAGCCCGCGTCCACCTCGTCATACACCACATCGTAGCGGTCGGTATACCACGGGTCCTCGATCTCGCACGGCTCGCCGGTATACGCCATCAGCAACGCGATTTTGTGCAGCGGGTCGCCACCG
>CALKBB010000379.1 GCA_937989795.1 uncultured Collinsella sp.
GAAACCCGCTAAAACTCAACTTCTCCCCCGAGAAGCATTCCCGCTCAAAAGCCGAAAAACCCTTGTAAATCAACGAAAAAACCGCCTTTCGGCGGTTTCCACGGACCAAGCCGGACGTACCGTCGCAAGGCCTCATCACAGTTGGCACTTTAAGGAAAAGTGCGATCCCGGTCAATCCTTAACCGAGAAAACCGCAGCGAATTAAGGTCGAGCAACAACGCGTCGGTAAAGTTACATGCGAGCAGAAAAACACCCGCATTTTCGCCTTTTCTCAATTGAGATATAAGTTTTGACAGGCTAAATCTTACATCAAAACAAAAAGAGGGCCGACGCATCAACCCTCTTCAGGTGTCACCCGAAGGTTTCCACCGCAATTGACTTTATTCTAGTCGATCTCCTTAGCTTGTCGCGGTCACGTCTTTCAGCGAAGACCTCCAAGCCGAGACGCCATAAAAATAGGGGATGCCCTCACTTGGGAAGGAACCCCCTTACAAAACTTTAGCCTAAACAAGCAGGCTTCTGTTTTTCATTGTGCGACTATGATAGCTCAAGCATCACTCTCGAACCGCCACAAATTCGTCGTCACAAATTCGCCGTTAATCAATGACTGCAGGAAACCACGCATTGATTACCTTTGCCAGAAATTCAAATCCCGTTGACACTTGAAGATTGCCGCAATAGTAATCTACATGCTTGTTCATTCTCCCAACAAAAAGCGCCAAGCTATCTGCCCGATGTTCGGAAACGCCCCTTGAAGCCAACTTCTTGTGCGCATACAGTGTCGTAACGATTTGCTGCATACGATCATTGGACATCTTTGCCCTGCGTTGGCCGGGACCAATGCTCGAAATAGTTGAAAGCTCTTGCATTACATCGTGCCTTGGCTCATAAATGGGCTTTCCGGCACTCAGATTATTTAAAATACAGTTGTTGTGCGCACATGCATTTCTTAACGACTTGACCGCCTGAAAAATATAAAACTCGTTAAGCATCTCGCGGTCATTGAACCTTTTGGCACAGAACTTATAAAAATAGAGAAAAGAGCCAAAGGAGACGACTTCGATAAATGCCCACGCAGGGAAGCCGAGATCAGCATACCTGGCAATCAACCCACCAGTGTAGGGGCTGTTCTTGCATCTGAGAATCTCATCCCTGAGCGAATTGCACGGCGTTCCATCTGACTTCGTGCCATCGTAGGAGGAAATGAAATCCGAGACGACCGCATAGCCGTCCTCCCCCTCTGTCTCGATACGCTTCAAGAGTTTGACCTTTGCAAAATGCTCTACGTCGAGCGTAAGCGGCAGCATTTCATAACGAAGGAGCAAGTCGACAATCGACAAATCGACCAGCATCTTGAAATCTAGATTTGCATACTCTCCCTTGCGGGTTCCTTCTTCGACTTTAGGAAACCCAAGTCGATAAGCGCGCAGACGAAAATAGTTGCTGTTCTCCTCCAAATAAGCTCTGGCATCGTCCTCACACATCAACGAGAAGTGGACACCTCTCGATTTGAGATGGTCAATCTGCTCAGACGCCGTAAGCCACGGCTTTCTATTAGCGACGGTCATCAGGTCTCCGTTCGCGATGATTGGCTCGAGATTCAATGTTAGCGCGTTTAGCTGGGAAAATCACCTCGAGTTCACTGGCCACCAATCGCGCCTGCGGAAGCGCTCGATGGCGGCAGCCTGAAAGTCGCGCCGCGTAGTTTCGGCACGCTGAGCTCGGCCTCGCGGGACCCGATGACGAACCTTCTCGTATAGTCGCTGCTGCGGTACTTAAGGCAACAAATTAAGGGTTTTATGCAAAATATCAAGTCGTATACCCGCGCAACGCATAACCCCTATTCGTGGTCGCGCAAGATCTCTGTGATGCTCCGAAGCGATTTATCCATCTGAGAAATTGACCGGAAAGCTCGCTTCGCATCTCTATCTATCTGCCTCTCTTGTGAGATTGTAATTTGGCTTTTATAGGACCCTATTTCCACGGGACAAACCACGGTTTCGGAACGGCCACCCCACTTAACCGAATAGGTCACAGTTACTTCATAGACCTTATCACCCCATAGCGGAATAATATCTCGCATGTTACCCAAGAGAATATCGCGCTCCCGATGAGGCGGCAGGATTGCATAGCCCTGCGAAAAGACATGATCAGCAGCCTCAAAAATATACGACTCATCACTTGGAAACAAGGTTTTATTCAAGCGAAAGCTCACGTTATACGCCGCAGCTTCCCCGTTATTTCTCATTACGAGCCTAAGGGCCGAAGACGAATTTTGATCAGGCTCAACGAACAGCATTAAATCTGGACTGGTTTGGATACTAAGCGTCCGTACCGCAGCCCATGCCGCGGTAACAGTTGCAATCGTCGCCATCACATTAATCCAAGTCGAAATATCATCCATGTGGACACGCTCATTCCCAAAAGAAAAATCGAAGTGTTTGTCGCAGCTTCAAAAGCATAAGAAGTACGTTTCCCTCTCAAACGCTCTAATCTCGCCATTTTCCTTACCAAGATAGCCAAACATAACTTCAAATGCCGAATCGCTCCCCGCCAAAACAAGGCGAACGCCAAAGACGCAAGAAGGCACGTTCTTGATGCCCAGCTTAAATTCGGCAAACCAATTAAAAGATTAATCTATCGCGCGGACAGAGCTGCTCGAGTCGAGGTCAGTGAATGGTCGCGTTAAATTATGGTTGCAGGGGCACTGACAATTGACTTTAAACGGAAGGCAATGCCTTAGCTGAAGACAGCCACAAGCGTCCGAACGTCATGGAAGTTCAACGACAGACAGCCGCCCCTCCAAAATCAGCCGGTGCATCAAATTCTTCCCGTGATCCCGGTTGTCCATTGATGCACCGTACGAGTCGAGCAACCTTGATATATTAAGGAGCAGCTCCTCACGAGCAGTTTCGCAATAGGATATGTAGAAAAACACCAGTTCAACCGGACCTGTATATAAATCAACAATGTCAAATATTGCTTGAAAATAAGCGTAATCAGCCTTCGCAAGAGAATGCCCGAATACTTTGATAACAAGTGTTTCTCGAGGTTCTTCTTTTGATGACGCGCCAAATGCAATTGGCTCTCCCCCGCCGGGCCTCCCAGAACGAATAATTCTAAATGTCTTAGAAAATCTTGCCGCCCCAGGATCATCCATGCAGTTTGTGCCATCGGCACCAAAGATAATATCTCCGTTAAGCTTGCCGTGGATATTAATGAATTTAAACGTCGACTCGCTCCGCCAAACTGATGAAATCGACGGGCTCGTATAGTTAAAACTGAGCACGGTGGCCGCTGCAACGTGACCGTCATTCCAACTCACTTTGCCTGACAACAACTGTTCCATTAGCCGTACCGAAGCCTGGCCATAATCGTTGTTGAGCTCCACTTCATGACCAAGGTATCGACTGAACTCAGCTTCCAGCTTATGCAGCTCTTGTTCGAGTGCCGAACGAAGAGAGTTTTGTGTCCAATTTTCAACATCCGTATATAAGCCGCAAAGAAAGCTAGCGACAACTTCGGTAGCAAGGCCTGGTGTTTGTTCTTTCAACGCATCTCGGTAGTCTTCAATATCCGTATACGTAAAGGGAAAGATATCGGAGAAAGTGAAGGGATACTCGGAATCATCGTCATCTTCAAAACTTCCCGCTTTACGAATTTCTCGGGAAACGTCTTCTTGCAGTTTGGCCCAATCGTGCCCAGTCGATTTTTCGATCTTCTCATTCAATTGCGTTAAATAGTGATTTGGCCATTTAATCCAGGGATGAGACTGCAGAAACTCGAAATGATCGAGGAGAGTTCGAATAGTAACAAAATGTTGTCTGTCCATAGATGGGGAGTACGGAAGCGTACTAGAACCGTGCTCCATTTCGATAGCATCGGAGATAACCAACTCAATGTCGCTCCAATTAACGTCATAGCCTTTATCAGCTAGTTCTTTACGGTAATAGAGAATTAAGTCCCAGGCGGTAATGCCCGAGGCAGAGAGAACTTGTGCCCAACCCTTTTTACGGATATTTTTGTTTTTGGCGATAACAACCATCCTCGGTCTAAAGAACTGAACAAACCGGGAATTTAAACCGCATATAATATCAAAACCGTTACCGAGAATAAGAAGCTGATGAGAGATGCGCAAGTTCATTGGATAGACAGCCTTTCAAAGCAGATAGTTTTTTTGAACGCGCCAACGAATGCACCATTACAATTTGGTACGCCCGAACAGTCCTATGCTTAGAATCACCAAAGTGCGAACACTAGAGCTTTAACTAACATCCACCCGAAATCGTCGATACGAGACACAGGCGGTTCAATCAATTAACAAGTGGATTGAAATTAAAGACTTTAGTTGACTCAACCGGGAAAAAACGATCTGATATCGATTTCTCGTCTTCTGCAGCCACATTAGCAACCTCATAGAAACGTCGAACCAAATCACGACGTCGCTTCTGATAAGCCCTGGCAGCCACCATAGAACGATCGGGTAAATCATAGTCGAAAATATAAAGCCTGCATGTCGAATCTGACAACCTGTCAGCCACTTGTCGCCAAATGTAACCATCGCTTTCTCCCAAGCTGCAGCCATATATACAAATGCTATCGGCTTTAGCCATCAGTTCACTCATCTCAGCGGTTTTCGTATTGCCATAAATTCCGTAGTTCTTTTTTTCTTTAACCCAAAGCTCTTGAAAATCCACCTTAGAGGAATAAACGGGAGATGTAATCTGATCAGAATCTGAAACGTCAAATATAATGCGTGCCTTGATAAAAGAACTTAGGCGAAGTACCGACAATCAACTTACCAAAGGGCTGGTCTTTCCCAATCTCATCCCAAAAACGATTGACGGTATTCGTATAGTTTAAAACCAGAACGTGCACAGTCACGTCTTCAGAAGTCGACATCAAAGCGGGGAGCCCTTTTAATGCGTCAACAGTAGTGAGTCTCGTATAGAAGCTGCTAATTGATGCTCGAAATTCCTGAACTGCCTCCTGAGGAAGCTCGACAGGTATACGGCTGGACTCTCTAAATACGTAATCTAAAAACTCATCTTGAATATTCTCAAATGTCCGATGAAATAATTCTCGTCGTCTTCATAAAACGCCGATGCTCTACCTAGAAGATTTTCCAAATCACACCAAAGTTCAGACGCTCGTTCTGGGCTGAATCCCTCAACTCTATTTACAAGCTCATCCCTATATTTGTTCTGAACGCCATCTTTAAAATAGCGATTCTTCAAAAAAGAGCGGTAATCAGTTGCGAGACCAAGGTTCCGATCAAATCCATTCCCAATGATCCAAAGAAGATTCAGCATTCCATACCGTCCAATTTAATAACAGAGATTTGTTTTACTGCGCAGTACACCATGCAATATAACGCATGAAGGGCTCTGCCATCAGCGAGCCCTTCATGCACCATCGGTTCATTCTGATAGTATAACTGGATGTTAAAGCATGGACATGTACCCCTTGAGCTCCTCCTCCCAGTCGGGCATGTGGAAGCCCGCGGCCTCGAGCCTGGAAAGGTCGAGCGCGGAGTGGACCGGGCGCGGGGCTACGGGCCCCTCGGCGCCGGCGTAGTAGTCGGCGGTGCTGACCGGCACGACCCTGTCGCCGTTGCCGTTGGCGGCATCGAAGACGGCGCGGGCGATATCGGCCCAGGACTTGACGGCGCCGGAGCCGGTGCAGCCGTAGGTTCCGTAGGGGGCGTGCGTCCCAAGCACGTGGAAGATGGCCTCCGCCATGTCGCGCGTGAAGGTCAGGCGGCCCAGCTGGTCGTCCACGACGGTGACCTTGTCCAGCTTGTCGTCCGGGTCGGCGACGCGGTCGGAGAATCCCTTCATCGTCTTGACGAAGTTGTGCCCCTCGCCGATGACCCAGGAGCTGCGCATGATGTAGTGGCGCGGGCAGCCGGCCACGGCGATGTCGCCGGCGGCCTTGGTCTGGCCGTAGACGGACAGCGGGCTGAGGGGCTCGTCCTCGGTATGGACCTCGGCCGTGCCGTCGAAGACGTAGTCGGAGGACACGTGGACCAGGGTGATCCCGTGCTCGGAGCAGGTGCGGGCGAGAAGCGCCGGGCCGGTGGCGTTGGCCTTCCATGCGGTCACGCGGCCCTCGGGGGTCTCCGCCCTGTCGACCGCCGTGTAGGCGCCGCAGTTGATCACGGTGCCGTAGAGCGACCAGTCGTACTGTGCGTAGGCGTCCGGGTCGGACATATCGAAGGTGTCGATGTCGCAGAAGTCGAAGTCCTTCGCGACGCCGCGCTCCTCGGCCAGCGCGCGGACCGCACGGCCCAGCTGGCCGTTGCAGCCGGTGACGAGGGTGCGCTTCGGCGCCATCGGGACGACGTCCTTCAGCATCGGGTGGTTTTTGTCCGCCTCGGAGACGGTGGCCTGCTCGAGCGGGATGGGCCACTCGATGGCGAGCTCGGGGTCGGCGAGGTTCACGAACGTGTAGGTCCTCTTCAGCTCCAGCGACCAGTGGGCGTCCACCAGGTAGGTGTAGGCGGTGCCGTCCTCGAGCGCCTGGAAGGAGTTGCCCACGCCGCGCGGGACGTAGATGGCCCTGGAGGGGTCCAGCACGGTCGTGTAGACCTTGCCGAAGGTGGCGCTGCCCTCGCGCAGGTCCACCCAGGCGCCGAAGACCGAGCCGCGGGCGACGGAGATGAACTTGTCCCAGGGCTCCGCGTGGATGCCGCGGGTGACGCCGCGGCTGTCGTTGTAGGAGATGTTGTTCTGGACGACCCTGAGGTCCGGGATGCCCAGGGCGGTCATCTTGGCGCGCTGCCAGTTCTCCTTGAACCAGCCGCGCGAGTCGCCGTGGACGGCGAGGTCGACGACCTTCAGGCCCCCGATGCCGGTCTCGGCGACGGCGAGGTCCTTCTCGAATGCGATGTCTGCCATCTGTCTCTCCCCTCCTACTGGCCCTGTGCGCGGTAGCGCGCCTCGGTGGCCTCCTTGGCCGGGCGCCACCAGGACTCGTTGGCGACGTACCAGTCGATCGTCTGCTTGAGCCCCTCGGCGAAGTCGGTGTGGGCCGGCCTCCAGCCGAGCTCGCGCTGGAGCTTGGTGGAGTCGATGGCGTAGCGGCGGTCGTGGCCGGGGCGGTCGGCGACCCAGTCGAAGTCCTCGGGGTCGCGGCCCATGGCCTCGAGGATCATGCGCAGGACCGTGATGTTGTCCCTCTCGCCGTCGGCGCCGATGAGGTAGGTCTCCCCCATCCGGCCCTTGGTCAGGATGTCCCAGACGGCCGAGGAGTGGTCCTCGGTGTGGATCCAGTCGCGGACGTTCTCGCCCTTACCGTAGAGCTTGGGGCGGACGCCGTCGATGATGTTCGTGATCTGCCTGGGGATGAACTTCTCCACGTGCTGGTAGGGGCCGTAGTTGTTGGAGCAGTTGGAGATCGTGGCGCGCAGGCCGTAGGTGCGGGTCCAGGCGCGCACGAGCATGTCGGAGCTGGCCTTGGTCGAGCTGTACGGCGAGGACGGGTGGTAGGGCGTCTCCTCGGTGAACTTGGCCGGGTCGTCGAGCGCCAGGTCGCCGTAGACCTCGTCGGTGGAGACGTGGTGGTAGCGGATTCCGTATTTGCGGACGGCCTCCAGCAGGCGGAAGGTGCCCTCGACGTTGGTGCGCAGGAACGGCTCGGGGTCGGCGATGGAGTTGTCGTTGTGGCTCTCGGCGGCGTAGTGCACGATGGCGTCGTGGCCCGGGACGATCTTATCCAGCAGCCCGGCGTCGCAGATGTCGCCCACGACGAGCTCCACGCGGTCGGAGGGCAGCCCGGCGATGTTCTCGGGGTTGCCGGCGTAGGTCAGCTTGTCCAGGACGGTGACGTGTACCTCGGGGTGGTTGTCCACGACGTAGTGGACGAAGTTGCTGCCGATGAAGCCGCAGCCGCCCGTGACGATGATGTTCTTAGGTTCAAAAATCTCAGACATGAAAATCCAATCTGAAGCAAGTACAGCTTCTTTAGTATGCCGCAGGAAGTGACGCCGCGACACTATTCAACAAAACTATCGGACATTTCGGCATGCGATAAGAGCCATAACCTTCGCAGAATTACTTCCCCCACAAAAAGCTTCCGGAATGCTGTCTTTGTCATACCGGAAGACCGAATTCCCAGTTTTATCGCGTAAGTACTTATAGAAGAAGTCCTCCCAGCTTTTAAACTTCTCACTGTCTGCAAACGCTTCCGGCTCTTGCAAAACCGCTTTGGCATCTAGCCCTGAAAATACGCCGGAGCTCAGCAGAAGCCACTCAAACGACTCGGGAAGACAAACCGTAACAGCATCGCGGTGAATGTCTTGCAGCTTAAGGACGCGGTCCGCATAGCACCCAAATGCCGCTCCGTCCGCAACAACAAACACGCGATCGTCGAGATGCTGATCCAACCAGCCCAAAATCGCGCTGTTCGTCATGGCCGAAGCACAGGAAAGCTCACTGTCAGCGAAATGCCGTTCAAAGAACTGGAAACCAGACATGCTGTCCTCGCATAGAAGGATAGAAAAGTCCTGTTTTGGAGCCGACCGGGAAATAGCATAACGATGATTCCCACGATCTTGATAAACAGGGACGAAAGAATGGTATTTTCCGCTCGTCTTAATCTTGTAAATCTCATCCACGCTATACGGAAGATTGGGGAAATCAGCCCTTGAGATCAGCACAAAATAATTCGAGGAATACAGCACATGATGAGCAAACTCATCAGAATGGATCTCTTTTAAGCCCTCATCGACAAATACAATCGAGTCATGAACGGACGAAAGCTGGTTTCGCCAATCATAATCGGTCAAAGCGACACAGGGACAATCACATTGCAAGGAAACACCCGACTGCTCGCCCGTTCGCATGTAGTCTGCGACCATGTCAAACAGTGTCGTCTTACCCGTGCCGCTATCGCCACGCACAATAGTGATGTTCCGCTTGATGGTAAATGTGTACTTGGTTCCCCTGCGGCGGGAAATCTTAACGAGATGCGAACCGTTCATAAGCAGTACCTACAGATACGGAATCGACTCGTGAATCAATTCGGCCATGTTGTGAACGATTCGGCCGCTATTCACGACTTTAATTTTAAAATCCTCGCGACCAAAGTCCATCACATGATAGAGATTCACAACAAGTTTGCGGTCTTTCGCCATGTCGAGAATCCACTTGGCACAGTTATCACCACAGGTCGAAGCGTTAAAAATATGCTTACGATCAAATCTCATAAGCAGCAACGTTTTCACGCCACCAGAAAGCTGGAGTGGGGAGATGGATCCAAGCACGGGGCTTTCAATGACGTTTTCGGAGACAACGTCCGATCGATCGACATCTTTAATTATCGAGACTGCATAGGGATCCGTAATCCAAGAAGACCGGTAAGAGTTTTTGAAATATGTCGCTGTGTTGTAAATCGCTTCTGGCATATCGCCAAAGTAGACGCTTAACACATCCACTCCCAATCATATTGGCTATATGGTCACCGTAATCATAACGAAAGGGGCCACCAGATAACGGTGGCCCCTAAAAGAAAGCAAGAAGGCGCTAGTACTCGCGCGGGCTGTTGACGATCTCGCCGGCGGCGACCTTCTTCAGGTGCCGGCCGTAGACCGACTTGCCGTAGGCCTTCGCGGCCTCCTCCAGCTCGGCGGTCGTGATCCAGCCGTTCTCCCAGGCGATCTCCTCGGGGACCGAGACCGGCAGGTCCTGGGAGTGCTCCACGGCGCGGACGAACTCAGCGGCCTCGTGCAGGCTCTCCATGGTGCCGGTGTCCAGCCACGCGTAGCCGCGGCCCAGGGTCACCACGGACAGCGTCCCCTCCTCCAGGTACATCCGGTTGAGGTCGGTGATCTCCAGCTCGCCGCGGGCCGAGGGCTCGACCCTATGGGCCTTGGCGGCCACGTCGCCCGGGTAGAAGTACAGGCCGGTGACGGCGTAGGAGCTCTTGGGACACTCGGGCTTCTCCTCGATGGAGACGGCCCTCCCCTCGCGGTCGAACTCCACGACGCCGAAGCGCTCGGGGTCGTCCACGTGGTAGCCGAAGACCGTAGCCCTACCGGACTCGGCGTTCTGGACGGCGCGCGTCAGGTGGCGCGAAAGGCCGTTGCCGTAGAAGATGTTGTCGCCGAGCACCAGCGCGCACGGCTCGCCGGCGATGAACCCCTCGCCGATGGTGAAGGCCTGCGCCAGGCCGTCGGGCGAGGGCTGCTCTGCGTAGGAGAGGTTGACGCCGTAGCGCGAGCCGTCCCCGAGCAGGCGCTCGAAGTTGGGCAGGTCGGTCGGCGTGGAGATGACCAGGATGTCACGGATGCCCGCCAGCATGAGGGTGGACAGCGGGTAGTAGATCATGGGCTTGTCGTAGACCGGCAGCAGCTGCTTGGAGGTCACGAGCGTGAGCGGGTACAGGCGGGTGCCGGACCCGCCGGCGAGGATGATGCCTTTCATGATGAACTGTCCTCCGCAATCGAAATAGAAATAACTCGAGCGATTAATAAGACTTTGAAATCTTATTTCGCCAAACCATATCAATATTAACGAAAGAAGCAATTGATGGACAACAACAGGAGAACAACCCGTAGAGACGACACAACGGATATGAGAAATGCTGCGATATTCCCTGTAGTCATATAGGTCGAACTACTAGAGAAAAGCCATGGGGCCCACATGTTGAACCATAAGAAACGCAATGCCCCGGGAATATAGTTAATTAAATTGATTTTTCCATTTATCGATATTCGTCCAGGGAAGATCAATCTCCGTTTTAACGGGATGGTTTACCCAATCTGCCAATTTATGGAGATAGCCATCCTCGCGTTCAAGAACGGGAAGTCCCGTATCTTCACCAATCTGACGAGCTCGATTATCAATCGCAATAATTAGAGAGCGATGTCCTCCATTTAAACAACGGATGCCCGCATGGAGACGCGTCCCAACATAATCAAACTCTTCGGTCTCAATTACACGATTTAGTTCTTCGATATTGGGGCCAATAACATTAAATTGCTTCAGATCGACTATTTGGTCAAGGCACCAATCAACATCATGGCTTCCTTGAATCCAGATCGTTACCTTTTCGTATTCCGACGACAGCAATTCCAGCATCTTTCGGTCACGTTCCGCATCGAAACAATAATCGGTAATTGACGTAACAACGTTTTTAGAACGCTTGGAGGAAATCTCGAGTTGCTTAGATGGGGTTAACGACCACATGGTAGGACATGCGGTATTAAGAACATTCTCTATGCCAATAGAGTTAAGCCTCTTTTTAGTCATTTCATCTCGAACGCTATG
>CALKBB010000380.1 GCA_937989795.1 uncultured Collinsella sp.
CCCGGAGCCCGTTTGCGTTGCATCTGTCGTGTCGATGGGTGGTTTATGCCAGCTCCGCTCCCAGAGCCTTGCAGGCCGCCTCGCCCTCATCGTCGGGCGCATCGTAGCAAATGACGGAATCGACGACGTTGACACCTGCCTCGTCGGCATCGGCCTTCCAGTTGTCCATCCACTCGCCCTCGGCCCACGAATAGGAGCCAAAGAGGACGACCTTCTTGTCGCCGAGGGTCTCTTTGACCTCGTCCCACATAGGCTGGAACTCGTCATACTCAAGCTCCTCGGAACCCATGGCGGGGCAGCCGAAGGCAATGGCGTCATAGCTGGCGGCCTTGTCTGCGGAGAAGTCGGCGCAGGAGATGACCTCTGCCTCGGCGCCGGCACCGGTTGCGCCCTCGGCAACGAAGTTTGCCATGGCCTCGGTGTTGCCTGTACCGCTCCAGTAGACGACTGCGATCTTGCTCATATGTTTTCCTTTCGGTTGTGCGGCGTGCGGCCGCGTTTTGTATGTTCTATCGGGTTGCCTGGACAAGTTGTCCCAGGGTGCAGCCCTGTTGATAGATATAGGTAAGGTATTGCGTGCATGCGCGATAGGAATCGAAGGTCGTGAGCGCCTGCTCGACGTTTGTGTATACCTTCCATGCGCCAAAGACCTTATAGTTTTCGCCGTGCTGGACGATAAACTGACGGACATCTTCGTAGGGATAGCCCAAAAAATAGCCAATTTCGTGGGGGAACTCGCACATGCACCCCGTATCGCAGTGCCTATTTCGCGCGAGTGCGCAGATGCTGCCGTCATAGGCGCTTTCTGCGGCATTGCTGCTTGCCAGCGTGATGCGCGCGGCGAGATGCACCAGGGATGCGGGCAGGTTGTGGACATCGTAACCTTCGGCGGCAAGCGCCGTCGTGGCGCGGGGGTCGGAGAGGTATCGCATGAGGTCCGCAGGGCGGTACACATAGATGAGCGCTCCGCAGGGGCGCCAGACCAAAACGCTCATATGGATTCCGAGTGGCTGGAGCTCGCGGTTGCATTGGGCTATGACGGTGAGCAGGCGAGAGCGTCGCTCTTCGATATGGGCGGCGCTGGGCTTTCCGTTTTGGTTGGCGTAAACGCCGGGATAGGTAAAGAGCGAAGCCGGCTTGATACCCGCGAGCGTGGGAGAGCAGTTGCGCACGATCGCTGCCTGAAACGTTGGAATGTCTATGGTTCGAGTCACGGCGCTCCTTACGGATCTAAACTGTTAACCTAGGAAAACTTATACACGAAAGTAAGCCGTGGTCAACTAAAAAGTTCGAAGAGGGAAACTAATTGACCGAACAGACATGATTTTGGGTTAAGATGGGGATACCCCATGGGGGTATCTAGATAGGGCTATTTGAAAGGGGAACGCATGAGTGACTTGCTCAACCCCGCGAATATCATCGTGCTGGCCGTAATTGCCGTTGGCATGTTCTTTGGGCTGCGGCGTATTGTCGCTTCGACACACGGAAAGAGTTGCTGCAGCGATGGCGCGAGCGGCAAGAAGACCAAAAAGGTTGTTGTGACGGATACCGATGAGTCTCACTATCCCTATAGCGATGAGTTGCTTATCGGCGGCATGAGTTGCGACGGCTGCGCTCAGAACGTGGCCAATGTCCTGAATGCGTTGGATGGTGTGTGGGCTACGGTAACGTACGCGGACCACACAGCGCGCGTGCGCTCCAAGCGGCCGATCGATCGCGGTGTCCTTGAGGCGGCCGTGAGGGATGCGGGCTACTACGTCATGACGCTGTAAGCGCCGCCTTGGATGCATTTCCTTGTCTAGGCTCGTCCGCGCAGTTCGATGTCTTGAATGTCATCGAAATCGATGGCGATGTCTTTGAGCTTGAGGAGCTTGAAGGCAGGGAGTACCTCGTCGAGGATGCCGGTGCGGGAATACGGACTGTCGATGAACTTTGAGCAGTGGTTGCCGAGCACCGTGACCCGGTCTGACACGCCGGGCAGAACGCTTTTGCGCCCGCCGGAGAAG
>CALKBB010000381.1 GCA_937989795.1 uncultured Collinsella sp.
CGACACGCCCGGCAGGGAGTGTCCCATGAGCATTTCCATGAGGTCCCAGGGCATGTGCAGCTCCATCTCGCAGATGGTTCGCCACGAGTTGCGAAGGTTCGACCACGGGATGTGTTCGATACTCTCGGCTGCGCACCACTTCTTCCATCTATGATTGCACATCCATCGGTTCATGGGCAGTCCGTCCCCGCGATCTGCTAGCCACTCGGAGCCTGCCGCGCGGCGCTCGCCTGCAATTTCGAGCAGGCGCCCAGCGGCATCCGGCAGTACCACGACTGTGCGCATTGACTTCCGCGTCTTGAGCACGCCGTCCGCCGTGGACTCGATGCCCGCTTGCTCCATCTGGCGCACGAGGTCGACCGTTACGAGCGTTGTGGATTCCACCGCGAACGGCAGAACCTCGTCGATGCAGATGCCCAGCGGCTCGCCTGAGCGACATGATCCAAAGCACGCCATGATGAACGGCGCCTCGAGCGAGGTTCCGTGCAGGCGGCCCAGAATGTCCTTTGCCTCGGAAAACGTGTACAGGCGCTTGGAGCGCTCGCGCGTCTTGCGCGTGGGCATGGTGTATTTCACGGTGGCGGCAAACGGGTCGATGGGCAGCACGACAAAGCCCGACACAGCGCCGTAAATCTTGCGCAGGGTAAGTAGGGCAGTGTCTGCCTTTGCTGCGGGGAAAGTCAGGGGTCATTCCTGCAGGTGCACGAGGCGCAGCTGGTCGACCGGCATCGAGCCCCACGCGCGGCGCCTTTGCTTGCGTGTCATATAATGTCCCTAGGTTGCCCGGAGCTATCTCCGTGTTACTCCGGCATCCTTGTTGTCACCCCGCCGCGCCAAGGTTCCAGCCGTGCGCGGTGGGGTTTCTTTTCGTTTAAGGTCTCCAATCTCCATAACGTGTTCGGTTTACATTTTGTTGCAATGCGGCATAATATGGGTAGCCCTTTGCTTAAAGCTAAGGACGTGGCCAGCCTCGGAGCCGAAATCCGGGGCCTTTTTTATGGGCGGATTTTCTCCACCAGCTCTCCTCTTTCGCTAATCTTGCAGGAATATTTTTTGTCCCCTGGATAGGCTGTTCTGAGGACATAGCCCTTTTTCGTTACGCCGAGGATAACGACATAGTCTTGATCGATTCCGGATGCGACAACTTGAACTTTGTCTTCGCGGCCCCTTTGCCTTTGAAGGTAAACGTTGGCGGGCACCCTGCCCTCCACTGTTGCTTTTAGGACCGGAAGCCTCACAACCCTGTTGAGATCAAGATTGACCAATGGGTTGAATTGCTCTCTGCTCTTCCCGTGCTTTGAGACGAGATGTAGCCATGTCGACTCGTATTGCATGTTTGTCACGGGGAACCCATCCCATGCGACAAGGTCCAGCAGATTGTCGTCATAGTATTCTCTTGAGAGATGTGACGCGCGCAGCATATCGCACGTAAGGCCTTGGTAGCAGGGCCCAAGATCGAGATGACCGTCGCGGTCGCGTGAGCATCCTGTTCGCATCACATATTCCTTCGTCCACGAAAGTGGAACACGTTGAACTTTTGCTCGGAAGGCCATGTCTCATAGCTCGCAAGGGTACTTGTATTTAAATTTCGACAGATGTCTCGGCATATTTGCAATTTTGCGGCACTTGACCCTTCGAGCTGCAGGTGTCCATTCCTTGAGGCGGCAAGGGCTCCGATGAATAAGTCTGCGAGCTGTATGAGGTCGTTCTCATGTGACTCGACTTCTTCGACAAATTTTACCGAGTTGCCAAATTGGAATGTGTCGATCAGGCACCTCCTCAATGTGTCCACTCGGTCACGTTCGTCAATGCGGCGATCGATAAATAGGCGGTATGAGTCTCTCCTGTCAAGCCAGTTGTTAAATACCTGGTAGTAGACCTTCTGAAACATTTCCTCAGTATCATCGAAGTTTGTCTCGCGCCTACTGACAACGACTGCGCGGAATCTCAGCTCGGGGTTTGAGAAGAACAGGTCAACCAAAGCCTGAAAGAAGGAGAGTCTGGACGGGCACACCGTTTTCCACCCAAATTCTCCCTGCACGTTGTAATAGGCCCTGAGTCGGTCAACCGTCCTTACAATCTCTCTCTTTTGGTCCAGGGGGCACATGATGCCTCCTATGGCCATAAAATCGTCTGCAAGAGAAGATGTGACGCAGCTTTCGTCACAATAAACGTTGTAGGTCGTGCGCTCCTCGTTTTTATGCGCGGCATCACTTCCTGCTTCGCAGTTCGCCCGGATATCATTCGTGTTTAGCGGTCTCATGCGATCGCGCCCTTCTTCGGATTGCCAAATTTGTATCAGATATCGCGGTGCTAACGATTTGATTCGCGGCACCGCACCTAGGCGCCGAAGAGCTTCGCGAGCACACCGAGGGCCACCAACGCCTTGGGTACGAGATCCACGCTCTTCGTTGCAAGGTCGATGACCCTTGCAACGTGTTCGGCGAACCCTGCCCTGTTCTTCGCCTCGGCTGCCATGCGTGCCCGCGACAGCGCCAGCTCGAGTGCCTCTTTCGTCTCGTTGTCGAGAACGGGGTCGTTGCCGATTTCGGTCACCGCCTGGCTTACCTCTACCGAAACGTCCGCCGTCGCCGTGGCCTGTGAGACGCTGCTGGAGCTAACCGTCGTGCCGTTTCCGCTGTTCGTGAGCGTGGCCATGTTTGCCACGAGCCATCCCTTTGCGCGCTTTACGCCATCCAGAGTCTTATCTCTGGGAATTGTTAGCGATCCGGTGCACCTGAGCGGGAAGGAAAACCCTTCCATCTGCAGCATGAGGTCGTCGATGTGTTCCTGGGTGCTCTCACCATAATCTCCCGCAGTGATGCAGTCGCACTCGTAGATGAGATCCTCCACGTGCGTCTCCGCTAATGATTGAGACATGGTTATTACTCCTTCCCATAAATGAATTGAATAACGCGGTCTACGCGGACCTTACTTGATCCGCTTCCAGCCCTTCGCCTTCAGGCGCTGCAACCTGAGCTTTGGACAACTCGGCCTGGTCGCGTGCCGTCTCCAGGATCTTCGAGCGCCTCTTCTCGGTGCTCTGCCGGTAGCAAGTGATCAGCTCGCCCTCCGCGCCTGCCGGCGCCGTCGGCTTGCCCTCGGGATGCTCCTCGTACCATCCGAGCAGGTCGTTGGGGTCGGTTTTGAATACTTCGCAGAGCTCACCTACGAGCTCTGCGTTCGGATAGCTCTCCTCGCGCTCCCAAGACTGAATAGTTCGGAATGACTTGCCGACCTTTTGTGCAAGCTCCTTTTGGTTTAGCCCCAGGGCTTCTCGGCGCTCTCTTAGACGAAGGTTCATCCTCACTCCTTTCTTTACGTTAAGTGAATAGTAAACAAAAAAATGTCTTTACACAAAAAAATGTTGCTTATTTGATTGACAGGGACATAAGACTGTTCGTCATTTAATTCAACAGACAGAAAAACATCTCTGAGGAGAAACGAATAGATTTCAGTAAGGAGCTGGCGGGGAATATCCGCGCCGTACGCGCCCGAGCTGACCTTTCTCAGGCTGAGGTCACTTCTAAAGTCGGAGTGAACGTCAGCATTTTCACGAAGTACGAGAGCGGCGATTACATTCCTGGAGCCGACAAGCTCTTGGCTATCTCACAGGTTCTTGGTTGTCCGTCCAACGACCTGATGGACTGGAACACGGACGAGGCCGCATAGGAATGGAGGAAGAGGGATGACTGGGAGGAGCTACGAGCTGCCCGACGACATCACGACCCTGGGCGGCATAGTGATCTTTGAGTTAATAAA
>CALKBB010000382.1 GCA_937989795.1 uncultured Collinsella sp.
TAAGAACCATACATGTCAGCGCCCGCATGGTACAGCTCCAGCTTGATCTTGTCGCCCTGAACGGGATCCGTCTTGTCTGCTACGATGTAATTAAAGATGCTGGTGGTATCATTGAAGAAGCTCCAGTCGGAGAAGTGGCCAAGGGGGACGATGTCGCCGTCGCGGAGCAGGATTTGATCGCATGTGCTGCCCCAGCCCGCAGAGGCCAGAGGATACTCGTAGTTCAGATAGTAGTTCAGGTTCAGGTCGTAATTCCAGATATTCTGCAGGAAGATGGAGCCAGTAGAACCGCTGTAACTGAAGATATCGGTGCCCATAATACCATTATTCGCCAGATAGCCCTTGCCCGCATCCGCAGGGTCAATGCCCAGATAGTAAACCTCGGTGGCATAGAGGAACAGGTGCAGCATGGTGATCTTGCCGTAAGCGAATTCCTTGGTGCCGGGGTCCAGAGCACTGCCGGGGCCGCCGGTGGGATCGCCGCTGGCGGGGCCGTAGTCCTCAGAGGCAAAGTAGAAGTCCTCAAGGCCGTACAGTGCCAGATCGAAGTAAGGAACGGTGACCTTCTTCAGAGCCACGGTCTGGCCGGACTGCTCGCAGGACTCGAACGTATCGTCGTGAGAGAAGGAGAAGTAGACCGTTACGGGCTTCAGAACCTTCTTCGTCGCGCCCTCGACGGTGATGACCAGATCTGTGGTGACGTTCTTGACGGTGTAAACGCCCTTCTCGCCGGTCACGGTTTCGCCGTTGAGCAGTGCCGTGAACGGCACGACTTCAGAACCCGCCTCCATGCGCTCCTGTGCTTCTTCGATTGCCTGCAGCAGCAGAATCTCGAGGGTTTCGTCGATCTGGGGAACGCCGAGCTCGTCGCTCTCAACGTTGCGGTCAGCCATGGTTTGCTCCTCTCTGTCGCTCGCGTGCGAGCGTGTTGGGAAACTCAATGCGCCTTTGGCGCTTTGCAAATCGTGCCGAATCATAGCAAAACGCGCCTGTCGAGCTGCGATATTGCAACGTTTCGGTTGAAAACACACGTTGCATGACATGTATGACACGTACTCGTTGGATCATAAGGCGTTTTTTGCGAGGGAATTGAAGTGAGGTGCGAAGGAGAACGCGTGGAAACCTCGTTTGATTCAGCACGATCTGGCAACTTTTCTAAAGGAAAACGTCACGAATCAGGCAAGGTCTCGGCAAGATTCGTGCGCTAATCTGCTTAATACGTGCATGCTTCGTAGGGAATTGTGGCGCACGCGTGGAGTTGAGGCAAAGGCGCAAAACAACAATTGCCCCGATTGGATTTGGCTGTTATCATAGCCAAGTTTCCTGTCCCGGGCAGCGCCTTCATATGCCCCGGGACCGTTAAGTCCAGAGGAGGTGACACAATGAAGGCTTATGAATTGCTGTTCTTCGTCGCGCCCACCATCAGCGACGAAACCCGTCTCGCCGTTATGAAGCGTATCGAGGCTACCATCGCCGAGGGCGAAGGCAAGATCGACAACGTTGAGGATTGGGGCAA
>CALKBB010000383.1 GCA_937989795.1 uncultured Collinsella sp.
ATGTGGGCGAGCTGCGCAGCACCAAAGCTACGAAGCAAGGGTTCGGGAACGTCAAAATGAGCGCGAAGAAGCAGATGACCAAGGTGCTGATTTCCAATGACCTGCTGCGCTCGGCGTCTTATCGTGCGGATCAGATCATCCGCGACGACGCCCTGCGCGCCATGGCGCTGGGCCGCGATCGTGCCGCACTTATGGGCAAGGGCACGACGTTTGAGCCTAAGGGCCTGCTCAACTACAATGTGACCAAAGTGGCGTTGGATGCGGAACCCGACACTTCCACCACTGGCGCTATGCTGGCCGAGCTGATCAAGGCTAACGTAAACACGAACAAACTGGGCTGGGCCTTCAATGGCGCAGTGTGGGGCGCACTGTACAACGTAGTGGATGCTTCCGGCCGGTACGTCTATCGAGATGGGCTGGACAAGGGGCAGCTTAACGGCCATGCTATCGGCCTGTCCAACCAGCTGCCCATTGGCACGGATGCCAATGGAAAGTGCTCTATCATCCTGGGCAACTGGTCGGACTTCCTAGTCGGCGAGCAGCTGGCTATGGAAGCGGAAATGTTCCGCGAGGGCTCCGCGAAGGACGAAAACGACGAGATCATCTCGGCTATCGACAACGACTGCTCTATCCTGCGGCTGATCTCGTTGCATGACTTTGCCCTGCGCCATGAGGAGAGCTTTGTCGTTGGTACCGGACTGCAGACCAAATGAGGAGGAAGGACAATGAAACGCACTTTGTATGATAGTATCACCGTAATCCAAGGCGCGAGCGGTAAAGTTGTCGATCGTAATGGCTGCCTTTCCGCCGTGTTTGTGGCAGATGTCAGCGCGGTCAGCGGCTCGCCCACCACGAGCGCGATCGGCATCGTGGTAACGCACTGTGACACTGAATCCGGCATGATTGCCTGTTCGTCGGCTGCGAAGCGAAACAGGCAATCGAGGCTGGTATGCAGAGGTGTTGGCAGATCGACCTGATCGCCTGCAAACGGTACGTTAAGGTCACCGCCACACCCGCATTTACAGGCGGCACCAGCCCTGCCGCGACCGCATCTTATGCGCTGGTGCTTGGCGACAAGCGGCAGCAATGATTACGCTGGCAGACAATG
>CALKBB010000384.1 GCA_937989795.1 uncultured Collinsella sp.
TGTTTCGAGATGGAGAAATGCGATTGCGCGTAAGAAAAATTGTGTGCGACGCGCGTCGCGAGTATTACAATGAAGACCCGTAAGATGTGTATGGACAACTTCTACGGGAAGCGCAGGTAACTCAATATGACCAAGCATGTGTTCGTGACCGGCGGTGTGGTTTCGTCTCTGGGCAAGGGTATTACCGCGGCCTCGCTGGGCCGTCTGCTCAAGTCGCGTGGCTACAAAGTAACGATGCAGAAGGCCGACCCGTATCTGAACGTCGACCCCGGTACCATGAGCCCGTTCCAGCATGGCGAGGTCTTTGTGACCGAGGACGGCTACGAGTCCGATCTGGACCTGGGCCACTACGAGCGCTTTATTGATGAGAACCTGACCCGCGATTCCAACTTTACGACTGGTGCCATCTATAAGAGCCTGATCGCCCGTGAACGTCGCGGTGACTTTTTGGGCGGCACCGTGCAGGTGATTCCGCACGTCACGAACGCCATTAAGGATAAGTTCCGTCGTATTGAGGAGCAGACCGGCTCCGACGTGGTCATCACTGAGTTGGGCGGCACCATCGGTGACATCGAGTCGCAGCCGTTTGTCGAGGCCATCCGCCAGTATCGCAAGGAGGCCGGCCCCGAGAACGTCTGCTACATCCATGTGTCGCTCGTTCCCTATATCGCCGCCGCCCACGAGGTCAAGACCAAGCCGACGCAGCACTCCGTCAAGGAGCTCCGCAGCTTTGGTATCCAGCCCGATATTATCGTTCTGCGCTCCGATCACCATATCGACGATGCCATCCGCAGCAAGATCGCAAGCTTCTGCGACGTCGACACCGACTGCGTCTTTACCAACGAGGACTGCGCGAGCATCTACGATGTTCCGCAGCTGCTCGCCGAGCAGGACTTTGACCTGCGCATTTGCGAGCGTCTGGGTCTGGACCCGCGTGAGCGCGACATGAGCGAGTGGAACGAGTTCCTGCGCAAGCAGAATCACGCCAACCATCACGCCGACAAGGTGAAGATTGCCGTCGTGGGTAAGTACACGCAGCTGCCCGATGCGTACCTGTCGGTTATCGAGGCCCTGCACCATGCGGGCGTCTTCTACGATCGCCATGTGGACGTCCAGCTGGTCGACGGCGAGAGCCTCGACGAGCAGAATGTCTCCGAGGTTTTGGGCGACGCCTCGGGCATCCTGGTCCCCGGCGGCTTTGGCAAGCGCGCCCTGGAGGGCAAGATCCTCGCGGCCGAGTTTGCCCGTGAGCACAAGATTCCGTATCTGGGCATTTGCCTGGGTATGCAGGTGGCCGTGTGCGAATTTGCGCGCAACGTCGTCGGCCTTGCCGGCGCCAGCTCCTCCGAGTTCGATCCGGATGGCCCGTATAGTGTCATCGATCTGATGAGCTCGCAGGAGGACATGACCGAGAAGGGCGGCACCATGCGCCTGGGCGCCTATCCGTGCAAGCTCGCCGCCGATACCCTCGCTCGCGAGGCATATGGCGAGGAGCTCGTCTACGAGCGTCACCGTCACCGCTATGAGTTCAACAACGCCTTCCGTGACCAGCTCGAGGGCGCTGGTCTGGTTATCTCGGGTCTTTCGCCCGACGAGCGTCTGGTCGAGATGGTCGAGCTGCCGCGCGACGTGCATCCGTGGTATGTGGCAACCCAGGCTCATCCCGAGTTCAAGAGCCGCCCGACCAACCCGCAGCCGCTGTTCCGCGAGTTCGTGCGCGCTTCGATCGGCCAGCACGAGGGTGTCGACCGTCTGCAGGTGACGCCCAAGAACCTCGCTACGGACTAAGGGTGCCGGCGAATAAGGAACATACCGAAGCTACTCCCTCGTCGCTCGCCGTGGCGGCGGGGGAGTATCTCGATTACCTCGCGGTCGAGCGGGGCTTGGCGCGCAATACGATTGCGGCCTACCGTCGTGACCTGACGACGTACTGCGCCTATCTGGAGCGGGCTGACATTGCGACGTTTGAAGATGTGAGCCGTCAGGTCGTGGAGGGCTTCGTTGCCGATCGCCGCGACGGAGGCTATTCCGACGCCTCGGTGGAGCGCGCGCTTGCTGCCGTGAAGGGTCTGCATGCCTTTTTGGTGCGCGATGGGGCCGTGACCCAAAACCCGACGGCGGCGTTGCGCCTGCCCAAAAAGGCAGAACGCCTGCCGGAATACCTTTCGGTGGAGGATGTCTCGGCGCTGCTCGATCAAGACTTTCCCGAGGGCGAGATGGGACTGCGCGATCACGCCATCTTGGAAGTGCTTTACGGTTGCGGCTTGCGCGTGAGTGAGCTGGTTGGGCTCGATGTGGGCGATATCCATATCGATGACGGGTTTGTCCTGGTGCGCGGTAAGGGCTCCAAGGAGCGTCTGGCCCCTTTGGTGGGAAGTGCGGCGCGTGCCCTGACGCACTATATATGTGATGGGCGCCAGCTTCTGGCGGCTCATGCCCGTGGGACAGAGACGCCGGCGGTCTTTTTAAACAAGAACGGCGGGCGTCTGTCGCGTCAGGGTGTTCACGTCATATGCGAGCGCTACGGACGCCAGGTGGGGTTGGTGGGACTCCATCCGCACACGTTGCGCCACTCCTTTGCCACTCACATGCTTGCGGGCGGTGCGGACCTTCGCGTGCTGCAGGAGATCTTGGGGCACGCTGATATATCGACCACGCAGGTCTACACGCATGTCGATCGTACGCAGCTGACCGAGGTTTACCTGGCGGCCCACCCGCTGGCACATCGCTAATACGCTGCTGACCTGCAATTACATACTATCCGAGGACGGACCCTCGATTGCTGGAACGTGCTGTTGCGCACGTTTTGGCAGTCGGGGGTCCGCCCCATTTTGCGCCGCCGGCCAATGTCGCGGTGGGGCGCGCATACCGTGCATGGGGGAGTTTGGGGGGGTCGATGTGAACGGTGTGTAAAGGGACCTAAAATTCGCCTCAAGGTCAACTTGAAGGTTGAGGTTGAAAGGCGGGGTGCTACAGGTGGCATCCCGCCTTTACGCTAAACACAACATATTGTGTTTTCGAACATATGCTCGGGGGTGGTGCCCAATAGTTAGAGGGTGGAGCAGTGGGGTAAGGTGGGGGAAGGGGTGGGGAAAGGTGTTGAAAAATGGGTCAGTTCCCCATATTATTAATGACGTCGACAGGCGGGGTGGTTCCCCGCGTACGTGCCATCTGAGTAACCGAGGGGAGGGCGCACATGGGAATGACGGGTGCATACGAGCGCAATCTCGATGCAAAAGGTCGTCTGTCCCTGCCTGCACCCCTTCGCGAGGAACTTGGAGAGCACGTTCGCGTGTTCAAAGCCCTGGATGTCGATGCTCTGTACGTGTTCTCTGCCGAGGCCTTCGATAAGTGGGTCGAAGGACTCTTCGCGGGTCGTGAGGACCACGAGGGTTTTAACCCGCGTGACATCAACGACCAGAAGCTCATGAGGGCGATCAACAAGCGCACCACGTCGATGGATGTGGACAGCGCCGGTCGTATCGGTCTTTCTGAGTCTCTCCGCAAGCAGGCGAACCTCGACCGCGAGGTCACGGTTGTGGGCAACTACGACCACCTTGAGGTTTGGGACCGCGCTACGGCCGATGAGGACGATGACGACGAGGCTCTGCTTGACCTCTTCTTCTCGTAAGGGCAAGGCACGAGTAACGGATGGAGCGTGGGATCTTGACACAAGAATATCGGCATGAACCTGTCATGCTCGGCGAAGTGCTTGAGTCGCTGCAGCTAAAGAGCGGCTCCGTTGTCTGCGATTGCACCCTTGGCGGTGCCGGTCATTCGGTAAAGATGGCCGCGCAGGTGGGGGAGACGGGTCTTTTGCTCGGCGTCGATCAGGACGACATGGCCCTCGAGGCCGCTGGCGCCCGTCTGGACCGCGAGGTTCCCGGCGTCCCGCACCAGCTGCTGAAGGGCAACTTCGGCGACTTGGACGAGCTGCTTTGCTCGGCCGAGGTGCCCGGGGTCGATGGCTTCCTGTTCGATTTGGGCGTTTCGTCGCCGCAACTCGATATCCCTGGCAGGGGCTTTTCGTATAACGAAGATGCCCCATTGGACATGCGGATGGATCCGGGTAACAACACCTTAAACGCAGCTGAGGTCATCAACACCTATAACGAACACGACCTCGCCCGGATTCTACGCGTCTATGGCGAAGAGAAGTTCGCCTCGCAGATCGCGCGCGAGATCGTGCGCCGCCGCGAGCAAGAACCGATCGAAACCACCGGCCAATTTGTCGAGATCATCAAGGCGGGTATCCCGGCTGCCGCTCGTCGGCATGGTGGACACCCGGCCAAGAAAAGTTTCCAGGCCATTCGCATCGAGGTCAATCACGAGCTCGATGTGCTCGAACGAGGGCTTGATGCCGCCACCAGGTGGCTCAACCCGGGCGGACGTATCTGCGTCATCTCGTATCACTCGCTCGAGGACCGTATCGTAAAGAACCACTTTAAGGAGATGAGCCAGGGGTGCACGTGCCCGCCGGAGATTCCGGTGTGCGTGTGCGGCAACGTGCCGATACTCAAGGTCATCACCCGCAAACCCCTGGTTGCCCAACCCGATGAGGTTGCGCGCAACCCTCGGGCGAGATCAGCCAAGATCCGCGTGGCGCAGCGCCTGTAGGCGCGACCGCGCGAAATTGGACCTCCCGCTCGCACCATAAACGAAGCTTAAACACACTACCAACGTACTCGGGATGGGAAGCGGCATATCATGGGCTATAACACCTCAAACGCAGCACTCGCCTATGATATGAACGCCATGCCCGCCTACCGCGAGGCACCGCAGGCGCCCGCTACCCCTCGTGAGCAGCGCACGCCGCGTTTTGATGTCTACACGGGCGCGGGCCGTCAGGCAAACCAGGCGGTAAGCCCGGTTTTCATGAGCGTTCTTAAAACGGTTTGCATCATTGCGGCCATCTTCATGATGATCGGTGTCGCGCGCGTGGCACTTGCCGGTGTTACGGCCCAGGTGCTCAACGGCAACGCGGAGCTTACCAGCACGCTCGAGAAGGCGACCGACGAGAGCTCTGACCTTGAGGTCATGCATTCGGTCTATGGCGCCGACACACGCATTCGCGATCTTGCGGGCGCCTATGGCATGGTGGAGCCCAGCGAGAGCGTTACGCTTGACTTTTCGCAGGATGCAGCCGCGGGCGCTAGCTCGACTGCGGCCGCTCACTAAATTAGACGGTAGCTGAGTATGACAAATGACTATCGCCGCGGTTCCGATAGGGGCCGGGGTTCTGGACGTCCCTCGTCGCGGGGACGTTCTGGTTATCAAGGAACGGGTCGGCCATCTTACAACGCGGGGCCGTCCTATGGCAATGACCCTGCGTCGCGTCTTCGCGGCTCGGGTGGACCTCGGGTGCGCAATACGGGCGCGCGCAAGGGGTCGTCTGAATGGGTTACGGGAACGTCGTTGCCTCGCCGCGATGTTGTTCTGGGCTGTATTGGGGCTGGCCTCGCCGCGGGCGTCTTCCGTCTTGCCGACTACCAGATCGTGAACGCTGACAAGCTGCGTGAGCGTGCGGACGCGCGCCGCCTGCTTGCACAGACGCTCTATGCCAAGCGTGGCACTATCTACGATCGCAACGGCAACGTGCTGACGTCGTCGGTCGAATGCCGCAACGTCGCCGTGAACCCTCAGCTTGTCGAGGATGTCGACAAGACGGTCTCGGCGCTGGTCAAGGCTACCGGTATCGATAAAAAAACTTGCCGCAAACTGGTGCTGTCTGATGGTACCTGGGTGTATATCAAGCGCCAGGTTGACGAGGATGACGCTGCCGCCCTAGAGAAGAAGAATCTACCCGGTGTGCTCTTTGAGCAGGCGATGAAGCGGGTTTACCCGTATGGAAACCTGGCTTCTCAGGTGCTGGGCATCGTGAATGTGGACAACGCTGGCCTGACGGGACTCGAGAAACAATATAATGAGCTTCTGACTGGAACGAACGGCTCTCTTGTGCGCGAGCGCGCAAGAGATGGCGGCTATATCGCGGGCGGTGCCTATAAAAAGGTTGCCGCGGTCGATGGCGTGGACATTGTGACGACGATCGATGTCAACATTCAGCGTGCGGCGGAAGATGCCTTGGCCGAAGCGGTTGAGAAGACGAAGGCCAAAAACGGTTCGGCCTTGGTGACCGACCCGACGACTGGAGAGATCCTGGCCGCTTGCTCGTATCCGACCTATGACCAGACCGATTTGGAAAACGCCAAGACCGAGGATATGAACCTTCGTCTGGTGACGGATGCCTACGAGCCCGGTTCGGTCTTTAAGACGTTGGTGGCGGGCGCCGGATTTGATTTGGGTGTTGTACGCACGAGCACATCGTTTGAGGTTCCGGCGAACATCAAGGTGGGCGGCGATACCGTTTCCGATGCCGACAAACGTGATTACGCCATGACAATGGACGTACGCGAGATGATGCGTCGTTCGTCCAATGTCGGTTTTGTCCTGGTGGGGCGCAAGATTGGTGCCGATGATTTTGCGTCCTACGTGGACAAATGGGGCATTGGGCACAGCTCGGGTGTCGATTTTCCGGGCGAGAGTTTGGGTATTGTCAAGAAACGTGATCAGTATGATGGTGCCACCTTGGGTGCGATGAGCTTTGGCCAGGCGCTGTCCGTGTCGCCGATTGAGGTCGCGCGTGCCGTGGGCGGTATTGCCAACGGCGGCGTGATGATGACGCCGCACTTCTATAAGTCCAGCAAGGGCGATGAAAAGGATTGGGGCGAGGGCGATCGCGCGATTTCCGAGGAGGCCGCCTCGCAGGTGACATCGTGTATGCAGACAGTCGTTGCCGAGGGAACGGGCGATGGCGGTGCTGTGGACGGTTACGACGTGGCGGGCAAGACCGGTACGGCCGAGCGCGCCGATGAGAACGGCGGTTACCTCAAAGATAATTACATGTCTTCCTTTATGGGATTTGCCCCGGCGCAGTCGCCCAAGGTGCTGTGCTATATCACGCTCGACGGAACGCCGAGCGGCTCAGATGCCGCTGCGGTGCCGTTCCAGTCCATTATGGCCAACGCGCTCGATGTGTTGGGTATCCCGCGCACCAAGTAGGGGGTTACAATCTACGAAGTGGCCAGTCGGTTAATCCGGGGTGTTCACACGCCCTGCACCACGCATAGGTTGCGCTGGGATACAATACGCCGATAGCATTATTAGGTTTACAGGGGAGCTGCAATGATAGAGATCGCCGTCAACAACCTCGCGGCCGCAACAGGGGCCCGAACCGTGACGGGAGAAGCCGATCGGGTATGCCGCGGTTGCGTTATCGACTCACGCCAGGTTGAGGAGGGCACGATATTCGTTGCCTTCCCGGGTGAAAAAGTCGATGGCAACGACTTTGCTTCCTGTGCCATCGAGTCGGGTGCCGGCGCCGTCGTTATGACGCGCGAGCCCGATGCCGAGTTGCTTTCGCTTGCCCAAGTGAAGGGCTGCGCCATCCTGCATACCGATGACCCCGAGGAGTTTTTGCTGCGCCTGGCTCATGCTTATCGTTTGGAGCTTGGCTGCCTGGTGATTGGCATCACCGGCTCTATCGGCAAGACGACGACCAAGGACGTGCTCGCCGCCGTGCTCGCCAAGCGCTATCGTGTCTGGGCCACCAAGGGCAATTTCAATAACCTGATCGGCATGCCGCTCACGGTGCTTTCCGCTCCGGCCGATACCGAGGTCCTGGTGCTCGAGATGGGCATGAACCATTTCCACGAGATTGAGCGCCTGTCCAAGTCCGCCAATCCCAACCTTGCCATCGTGAGCAAGATTGGTACCTCTCACATCGGCATTTTGGGCAGCCGCGAGAACATCGCCCGCGCTAAGGCCGAGATTGTCCAGGGCATGTGCGCCGCCGGCGACTTCTTGCCGCTGCTGGTTTTGGGCGGTGAGGACGACTTTACGCCGTTCATTCGCGATACGTTCGCCCAGCCTGCTGGTATCGACGTTATGCTGGCCGGCGTCTCGGACGATGATGAGGTCCGTGCCCGCGACATTCGTGTTGATGACGAGGGACGTCCGGTCTTTACGCTCGATTTTGGCCAGGGTGAGACGATCGATACCATGCTTGCCATCCCCGGCGTGCAGTCCGTTCCTAATGCCGTTAAGGCCGCCGCGGTTGCCTATCGCTTGGGCGTGACGCCCGAGCAGATCGATGCTGCCTTTAGGGGCCTCACGATCACCGGTCACCGCCAGGAGATCAAGCGCGCCAAGAGCGGTGCCCGCGTCATCGACGATTCCTATAACGCCAGTGCCGAATCCATGGCTGCTGGCCTCGATCTACTGTGCTCGCTTTCGTGCACGGGGTCTCGCATGGCGATCCTGGGCGAGATGGGCGAGATGGGCGATGAGGCTCCTCGCATGCATGAGCTCGTGGGCGCCTATGCGGCCGCCAAGAAGCTCGACATGCTGGCGTGCGTGGGTGGTGAGCTGGCCCAGCTTATGGCCGATGCCGCGCGC
>CALKBB010000385.1 GCA_937989795.1 uncultured Collinsella sp.
TTGCCATCGGCGGTGCTGGCAAACGGGGCGCCAAAGGTCGAGAAGTCGAGCGGTGCGATGAGGCCCTCGGGCGCATGGGTGACGCCCAGCGGGATACCGGCGATAACGGCGACGATGATGCCGATGAGCAGCGAGCCCGGCACGTTGCGGGAAGCCAAGGCAACCGTCACGACGATGGAGATGATGCCGACGATAAAGGTGGGGGAGGCGATGTCGCCCAGGCCGACGAGCGTACCGGCGCCAGTGGTGATGATGCCGGCGTCGCACAGGCCGATCATGGCGATAAACAGGCCCAGACCCACCGAGATGGCGTGGCGCAGGACCACGGGGATGGCGTCCATGATGGCCTCGCGCAGGCCGCAAAGGACGAGCAGCAAGATGACGATACCCTCGAGGAAGATAACGCTCATGGCCACGTGCCAGTCACCGCCGCACATGGTGGTGGCGATGCCCGCGATCATGGCGTTGATGCCCAGGCCCGACGCGCAGGCGAGCGGGCGGTTTGCGAAGATGCCCATGCAGATGGTCATGATGCCGGCGCCCAGGCAGGTGGCGCAGGCGAGCGCGCCGCCGTCGATGCCGGCGCCGGAGAGTACCGCCGGGTTGACGGCAATGATGTAGGCCATTGCCAGGAACGTTGTCAGTCCAGCGCGAAGTTCGGTCCCGATTGTGGACTTACGCTCGCTGACGTGAAATAGTTCGTCCATGCATACCCTTTCCTTGTTCGGCCCCGAGTTTAGGCCAATTGACACGAACTCACTCACTATATCGCCTTTACAACCTTGCTGTTCCTCACATGTTGATGTTCGGCGCTTTGTAGCGGACGGGCGGTATTTTCCGTATGAAAATGTGTGGGTACCGTATACTTAAGCAGTTACAACGACCCCTATGGAGGAACGTATGATTAAAGAGCTCTGCCACGACGAGGCTATTCTGTCCCAGCGTTGCGAGGTCGCGACCGTCGAGGACGAGTCGGTGGCACAGGACCTGATCGATACCATCAAGTCGCTTGACGATGCCGGCTGCCTTGCCGCCAACCAGATCGGCGTCACCAAGAAGGTCTGCGTCTACCTGGACGATGCCGGCGAGCCCCATGTGCTCTACAACCCCCGCCTGGTGTTTGGCCTGGGTGCCAGCAAGATGGAGGAGAGCTGCCTGACGCACGAGGAGGTCACCAAGTCCACGCGTTACATCAAGTGCAAGGTTGCCTTTGACCAGATCGTCGACGGCAAGATGAAGGAGTGCCGCCGCGACTACGCGGGCTTTGAGGCACAAATGATCCAGCATATGATCGACCACTGCTTAGGCAAACTCGTCTAGAGCGGTTCAATTGGGGACCGAATTTGCGGTCTTTGAGCCCGGGTATGACATTGTTGTCATGTCCGGGCTTTTGTGTTTAGCGCCTTTTTGTTTGGTGACAATAAGCTTAGCAAGAACGTAAGGCTAGGAGGCGCTATGTGCACGAGTATTCGATTTACCGATGATTCCGGCCACATGTATCTGGGACGCAATCTCGACTGGAGCTTTGACTACGGCCAACAGGTTCGCGTGATGCCGCGCGGGTTTCACATTCCGTATTCGTTTATCGACGACGCGACAGCGGCACACGCGGTGATCGGTATGTGCATCGATTACAAGAACTACCCTATGTTCTTCGATTGCGGCAACGATGCGGGCCTCGCCGTGGCGGGCCTCAATTTCCCGGGTTATGCCGAGTATGCCGAGGGGCCGGTTGATGGAAAGACCAATATCGCGGCCTATGAGTTTCCCCTGTGGGTGGCAGCGACGTTCTCGACGGTCGATGAGGTCGAGGCCGCGCTGCGCGACACGGTGATTGTCGCCAAATCTGCCGGAGAGGGGCTGGGCGTGTCGCTGCTCCATTGGATTATCGGCGACAGCCAGCGTAGCATCGTGGTCGAGATGATGGCTGACGGCCTGCATGTATACGACGATCCGGTCGACACCCTTGCCAACCAGCCGACCTTCCCGTGGCACATGGAAAACCTCCGCACCTATATCACCGCCACAAGCGATTTTCCGCAGACGGCGACATGGCGTGGCGCCGAGCTCAAGCCCTATGGCGCGGGTGCCGGCATGCGCGGTATTCCGGGTGACTGCTATTCGCCGAGCCGTTTTGTAAAGGCGGCGTATCTCAATGCCAATTACCCGCAAAAGGAGAGCGAGACCGAAAACGTCGTCCGTATGTTCCGCTCGCTCGAGGGCGTGGTGATGATTGAGGGGGCGTCCAGGATGGGCGATGGCAAGTTCGAGAAGACTATCTACACCGGATGCTTTAGCGCGCGCACGGGCAATTATTACTACGCGATGTATGGGGATCCGTCGATTCGCTACGTGAGCCTGATGGATGCCGAGGGCGCGAGCCCCGATAGACTCGTGGTTCCCGAGCCGCGTCGTTCGTAGCCGTTAGCTTTACTGCAATGCAAATCGGCCCTGCGTCTCCCGTGAGATGCAGGGCCGCTGTCGTTGATTTGTGACGTCGCTAGAAGTTGGCGTCGTTGAGTTGTTCGCTCTCGAGGCCGTCGAGCAGTTGCTGTTCGGGCGTATCGGCGACGCTCTCGAGTAACTCGGTGGGGTCGACGTTCATGTTCCTACCGGCTTCGTTGCCGTTGACCAGGTCGTCCGAGAAGATATCGACTTCCATTTCCTCGGCCTCTTCGATCTGAACCTCGAGCGGCACCTGGGTGCGCACGAGCTTAACGGCCGGGCGCATGCGGGCAAACAGCGGCACGTACTCGATGATGATGGCCGAGTTCTCAAGACCGTACCAGCGTGCCGGGCTTCCGCAGGCGCGGCGGACGGCGTACTTGATGGCCATCACGCGGTGGTCATTGCGGTTGATGTCCGTTTCGGGGGCAAGCATCTTGCGCAGCATGCAAAAACGGAAGTCGCCCACGTTGCCGCGCGTCTCGTAGATGGAGTAGGTGTGATGCTGCGGCGGCAGCTCGCCCGATGCCATCAAGTCGCCAACAATCTGGCGCAGGTAGGCATTGATGCGCTGGTTGACCTTAAAGCCCAGGTCCAAGCGCACGCGGAACAAAAAGTCCGTGCCAAAGGTCTCGACGGAATACTCGTGCGTATAGGGCTCGTCGGTAACGTGCACGTTGATGAACCAGTATGCCTTGGCGCGCTTGGGATGCTTATCCAAGATGGAATAGAGCACGTCGCGGTCGAGTGTGAGTGGATCGGGGCTGTTGGTGAGGAACACCAGATTGTCGGCGAGCACGGGGTAGGTCTCGTCGTTGCGCAGGCGGTTGAGCTGATCGATGTACTTGGAGACGGGCAGCAGGATCGTTTGCGTGCGCTCGATGGCGGTACCGCGACGCCACACGTACATAAGGCCAAACAGCAGTGCGGCCAGGAAGATCATCACATAACCGCCGTCAAAGAACATGGTGAGGCACGAGGCGAAGAAGCACAGCTCAATGGCACCGAAGAGCAGGGCGAAGACGCAGGCGCCCAGCTTATGTTTCATGATGCCGGCAATATAGCTCGTCAAAAGCGTCGTGGTCATGAGCATGGTCACGGTGATGGCGAGGCCATAGGCGCTCTCCATGCGCTCGGAGTTTTGGAACAGCAGCACGATGAAGATGCAGCCGACCCACATGATGTTGTTGACGAGCGGAATATAGAGCTGGCCCTTGGTGTCGCTGGGGTAGTGGATGCGCAGGTGCGGCATAAGGTTGAGACGCGTGGCCTCGGATACCAGCGAGAACGAGCCGGTGATGAGCGCCTGCGAGGCGATGATGGCCGCCACGGCCGAAAGCACGATGGCAAAGGGGCGCAGGGGCTCGGGGAGCATCATATAGAACGGGTTAACGATATCCATTGCGAGCATCTGGGGATCGGAATTGTTGGCAAGCAGCCAAGCGCCCTGACCCAGATAGTTAAGGATGAGGGCCGCCTTTACGAATGGCCAGGATGCGTAAATGTTAGCCTTGCCCACGTGACCCATGTCCGAGTAGAGGGCCTCGGCGCCGGTCGTCGACAGAAAGACGAAGCCGAGCACCATGATGCCCGAGTGGTTGATGGGCGAGAACAGGAACATGATGCCGCGGATGGGGTTGAGCGCGCGTAGGATGGACAGGTTGCCGAGCATGTTGAACAGGCCGGCGCCTGCCAGGAACAGGAACCACAGCGTCATGAGCGGGCCGAACAGCTTGCCGATCGACGAGGTACCGGCGCGCTGCATGGCAAACAGGCCGCAGACAATGATGATGGTGATGATGATTACGTTGGTCTGTCCGTCACCCAAAAGCGCATGGCCCCACTCGATAGTGCGCAAGCCCTCGATGGCCGTGGTAACCGTGACGGCGGGGGTGAGGATGCCGTCGGCGAGCAGCGCCGCGCCGCCGATCATGGCGGGAAGGATCAGCCACGGCGCCACTTTGCGCACCAAACTAAACAGGGCGAAGATGCCGCCCTCGTTGTGGTTATCGGCCTTCATGGCGATAACAACGTACTTGACCGTGGTCACGAGCGTCATGGTCCAGATGACAAGCGAAAGCGCTCCCAAGATCATGTCTTCGCTGACGGTACCGATGCCGCCGTTGTTGGCGACGATTGATTTCATGGTGTACATGGGGCTCGTGCCGATGTCGCCATAGACGACGCCGAGCGTTACGAGCAGCATGCCAGCGGAGAGGGGAATGGCTCCGTGCCCGCCCTGCCCATGCTGGCCTTGGAGGTTTGCCTCCAGTTTGGTGTGTGCCACGTGGACTCCCTTAGACATCTGGCCTCTGCCAAGGGCAGTAGACCTTTATGCCATCTTTATACATATAAGAGCAGTTTGGCACATCGGGGTGTTTTAGACAATAATCCCCAGCTGGGGATTATTCATGTACGCAGGTGGCATTTCAAAGCAGGGGCTGTTAGGCGCGTGCTGCCTGAGCGATGCCGGTCTTGGCACCTGCGCGTTTGCCGGCGAGTTCGCAAAAGATCGCGCCGCCGATGATAAGTGCGGCACCCATCAGACGGACCGGCGTTATGGCTTCGCCTAAAAGGACGGCCGAGAACACGACGGCCGAAAGCGGCTCGAGGTAGCCGACGACCGCGACAGTCTGGACGGGCAGCTTAGCGACAGCACTAAAGTAGAGCAGGCAGCCAATGCCGGTGTTGACGACGCCGAGCATGACGACGGCGCGCCAATCAATACTGGCGGCGACGCCGACGGACAGGAATGAGGGGGCGCCCTGCGTGATGAGCGTGAGGACCAGCGCGGTCACAAAGGCGGCGCTCACCTGGAGCGTGGAGTTTTCGAGGCCTTCGATGTGTGGCGCACCCTTGCTGGCGATGACCATCAGCGCATAGCAAAATGCCGAGGCGATGCCGCAGGCGATACCCGCAATGGGCATATTGCCGCCTAGACCTTGCGCTGCAATGAGAAAAGCGCCGCAGGCGACGGCGATAAACCCGGCGATTTTGCCGCCGGTCAGTTTTTCGCCAAAGATGAGCGGGGAGAGGGCCATGACGATGATGGGGCCGCAGTAGTACAGCAGCGAGGAAACGCCGACGCCGATCGTCTGGTAGGCTCGGAACAGAAAAATCCAGCTGGCGCCCAGCGCGGCTCCCGAGAGGAGGAGGGCTGCGGCTTCGCGGGGGCGAGATGGCGCCTGCAACTTATGGTGTTGGGTAGTGGCGAGGATGGTTATAAGCGAGAGGGCTCCCAGAAAAGTGCGCAGCAGCACGATATCGGAGCTCGGCAGTGCGATAGCTGCGGCGATGATGCCGTTAGAGCCAAACAACAGTAATGCTGCTAAGTATGTAAACAGTCCGTTGTTCATGCGCTGACATCCCCTCTATATCCGAACATGTTCACTATGGGTGAAA
>CALKBB010000386.1 GCA_937989795.1 uncultured Collinsella sp.
AGCCGGCCGCAAGCCCGCCGCCCGCCTGCGCGGCGCCACCTCGGGCTGCATGTTTGTGGGAATCAGCTAACCGAAAGGCTTACACGTGAACGAAGAACCTCAAGTCCTCTACTGCGATGCCTGGCTCATGGCCATCGACAAGCCCGCCGGCATGATCGTCCACGGCGACGGCACCGGTGAACGCACACTTACCGACTACGCCAGCGACCTGCTGCTGGCGATGGGCGACGGCTTTGCCGCGACCGACATGCAGCCGCTCAACCGCCTGGACCGCAACACCACCGGCGTTGTGCTGTTCTCGCTCGACAAGCAGACGCAGCCCGCCTTTGACCAGATGATTATCGACCACGCTTTCGAAAAGCACTACCTGGCGCTCGCCGAGGGCAAAATCGACTGGAACGAGAAGCTCATCGACAAGCCGATCGCCCGCGATCGCCACGATAGCCGCAAGATGCGCGTTGGCGCCAGCGGCAAGCCGTCGCAGACGCGCGTGAAGGTGCTCAAGCGCCTTAAGAGCCGCCGTGGCCTGCCCACGCGCTCGTATATCGATGTCGAGCTGCTCACCGGCCGTAAGCATCAAATCCGCGTGCACCTGGCAAGCGAGCGCCATCCCCTGGTTGGCGACGACCTGTACGGCACACCGCGTCCTTGCGGCCTCATGCTCCATGCCCACAGCGTGTCCTTCACGCATCCCGTAACCGGCGAGCATATCTATATCGAAGCCCCCTGCCCCTGGGAGCCCTAAACCACCATAATGGGGACAGTGAACTGCCTCCCATTTCTTGGACATCGGGAAATGGGAGGCAGTTCACAGGCGCCTTCGCGGTGGTTTTGGCCTTAGCCCGTCCCCTGCTGTTAGACCGTGATGACGTTGTCCATTGCCCGGTACTTGGCGGGGACCTCGCCTGCGGTAATAATCGTTGCATCGCGGAAGTCCGCGAACTTGACGGGCGCCACCATGCCAAATTTACTGGCGTCCGAGATTACGAAGCGTTTGGCGGTATGGCGCATCGAGATACGCTTTACTTGCGCCTCCTCGATATCGGGCGCCGTGAAGCCCTGCTCGGCGGCAATGCCGTTAGAGCCCCAAAAGCCACAGTTGAAGTTGTAGCGGTCTAAGGTTGCCAAGGCATCGGGGCCAACGAGCGCCTCGGTCTCGGGTTTGAGCTCGCCGCCCAGCACCACGGTACGCATGCCGCGCAAAGCAAGGTGCTGAGCATGGAGCACGGAATCGGTCACATAGGTGACATCTTCAAGGTGTGGAAGATGCTCGATGAGCCTGAGCGTCGTCGAACCCGAGTCGATGTATACAAAGCTCTCGGGCTCCACAAGTGCCGCCGCACGGGCGCAGATACGCTCCTTGTCGTCGTTATGGAGGTCACTGCGCTCATTGAGCGTTAGGTCGCGCGTCACGTGCGCGCGCTCAAGACTCGTCGCTCCGCCGTGGACCTTGGCGATGCGGTGTGCGCGATCGAGCGTCTGCAGGTCGCGCCGAATGGTGGACGCCGTCACGCCCAGGGTATCGGCAAGCTCTGGCACAGTAACCGAGCCAGCCTGCTGCACCATCGACACAATCGCATTGAGCCTATCTTCCGCTAGCATCGTTTACTCCTCCTCGGGGTACACGACTCCCCAGTCGGCGCGAAGCTTGGTCATAAGCTCCATAACATCAGAAGCATATTCCAGCAGCTCGCGCTTGGAGTCGTCGCCGGCAACGGCCTTCTCAAGATCGGCCATCTCATAGCAAAGGGCGCAAGCCTCGGTGCCGGCGTTGACCTCCTCGCGGTGGCCGTCCGCAGTCCACACGATGGTCGCGTGATCGGCACGCGGATATTCGTTGACTTCGATGTAGCACTTATCGAAGCTGATGACCGAGCGCTTGGGTTGTTTGGAGTGGAGCGTAAGGCTCACAACACCCAGCTGCTGTTCGGCATTACGGCAGACGATGCCGCCCGCAACGTCAACACCGGTCTCACAGGTGTTGCCCAGCGAAACGACCTCAGCGGGCTGGCTTGCCATAAACAGGCGCATAACGGAAAGCGCATAGACGCCAATGTCGAGCATGGCACCGCCAGCAAGGTTGCGGTTATAGAAGCGGTTGGTCAGATCGCCGTACTCCTTATAGCTGCCAAAGTTGAGTTGGGCGAGGTTCATGCGGCCAAATTCGCCGGCATCCATGCGGCGGCGCAGCTCCTGATACAGCGGCATGTGAAGCACCGTGGTGGCGTCCATGAGGACCACGTTATGCTCGTCGGCAATGGCACGTGCCTCGTCGAGCTCGGCGGAGTTGAGGGTAATGGCCTTCTCACAGAGCACGTGCTTGCCAGCTGCCAGAGCGGCGCGAAGATAGGTGATATGCGTGTTATGCGGCGTGGTGATATAGATCGCGTCGATGTCCGGATCGGCATAGAGGTCCTCGACCGATTCATAGACCTTTTCGATGCCATACTGCTCGGCAAAAGCTTGAGCCTTGGATAGGGTGCGGTTAGCGACGCCCGCAAGCTTGCGGCCGGCAAGAGCAAGAGACTGGGCCATCTGGTTGGCGATTACGCCGCACCCGATCACAGCCCAACGAAGCTCGGGAGCCGTAAAGATATCATCGGGGAACGGCTTGTCCTGGACCGAAGCGAACGCTGCCTTAGCGGCTGCCGCAGCATCAAGCGGAGCCTGTTTGGAATCTGCCATATGTGCCTCCTGCGTCGTGAAAAGTCTTTCATTTCTGACAGCTCTATATTCGCACAAATGCGCGCGTATATGCACGTATATGCGTATTTAGGTGCTTAACGGTCATCATATAGCCATAATTTACACATGTTTGCGCGGTTACACGCAATGTCACGCAATGACATGCGCGTAAATGCGCATGCAACGATCCTTGTTAAACATAAAGGGACGGAACACCAAAGCCCTAAAAGACAGAGTAGGTCGTTTTACTCCACACCTATAGAAGCATCAGGCATCAAAGGACCGTACCAAACTGCCGGCACATAGGGACGTTCCCAACGACCACTCATTTAAGTCTGTCCCCAATGACTGCCAAACAACGACCACTCATTTAAGCCTGTCCCCAATGAGTACCCAATGAGTAATGATCCGTTTTCCTCCGTCCCCAAGGGATCAAAAAAGGCCCGGGTGCCGTGGCATCCGGGCCTTTGCTAGCAACTTAACTGTTGCGGGCAGCTTAGAACTTGTGGCCGCACTTCTTGCAGACGCGCAGCTTGTTCTTGCCGTCCTTCTCGTGACCGACGCGGGTAACCTTACCGCACTCGGGGCAAACGAGATTGACGTTGGAGGCATCGATGGGAGCCTCCTGCGAAACGATGCCGCCCTGCTGGTTGGCAGCGTTGGGCTTGACGGCCTTCTTGACGACCGAAACGCCCTCGACAACGACCTTGTTCTCGGCGGGGAGAGCACGCAGGACAACGCCCTGCTTGCCGCGATCCTTACCAGAGAGAACCTGGACCTTATCGCCCTTCTTGATATACATATATCTCCCCTAACTACAGGGTCTCGGGAGCGAGCGAGACGATCTTCATGTACTTCTTGTCACGAAGCTCGCGAGCGACGGGCCCGAAGATACGGGTGCCGACGGGCGAACCATCGTTGTTGATGACAACGCAGGCGTTCTCATCAAAGCGAATGTAGGAGCCATCCTTGCGGCGGATCTCCTTAACGGTGCGAACGACGACGCAACGGACAACGTCCTTCTTCTTGACGTTGGCGCCAGGGGTAGCCTCCTGGACAGCACCGATGAACACATCGCCGATGCCTGCATAACGACGCTTGGAACCGCCAAGCACCTTGATGCAGCGAATCTTGCGAGCGCCGGAGTTGTCGGCGACGTTCAGCATGGTTTGCATCTGAATCATGGTAGATGTTCCTCCGAACTAAGAACCGAAGAGAGGTGCGCAGCCTTTATACGGCCCGTGGTATGCAAGCCAGGCATACGCACATCTTCGGAAACGTACAAGTCGTAAGAGCGACTGCTTATTTAGCGCGCTCGACGACCTCGATGAGGCGCCAACGCTTCATCTTGGACATAGGACGGGTCTCCATAACGCGGACGGTATCGCCCACGCCAGCCGTGCACTCCTCGTCGTGAGCGTGCAGCTTCTTGGAGCTGGTCATCATCTTGCCGTACTTGGGGTGACGCTTGCGCTCGGTGATGGTGACAACGATGGTCTTGGCACCGGAGACGGAGGTAACGACACCCGTACGGACCTTACGCGAGTTACGCGAATCAGTCATGTTCTCTCCTTAGGTCCTACTCGGCGACAGCGGACTTCTCCGCTGCGATCTCGCGGGCGCGCTGCTCCGTGAGGACGCGAGCGATGTCCTTCTTCACGGTGTTGACGCGAGCGGTGTTGTCCAGCTGGCTGGTGGCCATCTGGAAACGAAGGTTAAAGAGCTCGGCGCGCATTTCCTTCAGCTTCTCAACGAGCTGAGCGTCCGAAAGCTCACGAATCTCTGCGGGCTTCATTAGTTCTCCTCCTTGGCGGCGGCGGCGTCCTCAGCAGCCCACTTGGCCTCGAGAGCGGCCTCCTCAGCCATCTCCTTCTGGATGCGCTGCTCAGCGTTCTTGGCAGCAACAATCTTGGTCTTGATGGGAAGCTTGTGCTGTGCAAGACGCAGAGCCTCGCGAGCGACCTCCTCGGGAACACCCTTGACCTCGAACATGATGCGGCCGGGCTTGACGACGGCCACCCACTCCTCGGGGTTACCCTTACCAGAACCCATGCGAGTCTCGGCAGGCTTCTTGGTGATGGGCTTATCGGGGAAGATCGTGATGTAGACACGACCGCCACGCTTCATGTAGCGGGTCATGGCAATACGAGCGGCCTCGATCTGACGGTTGGTGATCCAATGGGCCTCGAGAGCCTGGATACCAAACTCGCCGAAATGCAGCTCGGTATTACCCTTGGCCTGGCCCTTCATGGAGCCACGCTGCACCTTGCGGTGAAGAATACGCTTAGGGGCAAGCACTACTGACCCCTCCTCTCGGAGTTACGACGACGAGGACGGGAAGAGCCCTCGAGTGCAGGGTTGGGAACAGGCTGGCCCGGGAGCTTCTCGCCCAGGTAAATCCAGACCTTCACGCCGCAAGCGCCCATGGTGGTGCTGGCGACAGCCGTGCCGTAGTCGATCTTGGCGCGGAGGGTGTGCAGAGGCACGCGACCCTCACGGTACCACTCGCGACGGCTCATCTCAGCGCCACCCAGACGGCCGGAGCACTGGATACGAATGCCCTTAGCGCCGCTCTTCATAGCGGACTGGACAGCCTTGCGCATAGCGCGACGGAAGGCAACGCGGCCCTCGAGCTGCTCAGCGATGGACTGAGCAACGAGGTTGGCGTCGAGCTCGGGGCGCTTGATCTCGACAACGTCGACGGAGAGCTGGCCCTTGGAGACGCCAGCGACCTTCTCGAGCTCGGTGCGGAGGGTATCGATCTCGGCACCCTTCTTACCGATGACAACGCCGGGGCGAGCGGTGAGGATGATGACCTTCACCTTGTCGCCAGCGCGCTCGATCTCGACGCGGGAGACAGCTGCGCGGGAAAGACGCTTCTCGAGGTACTTGCGGATCTCGAGATCGTTACCGAGGGTCTTAGCGTAATCCTTCTCTGCGAACCAGCGGGAGCGCCAGTTCTCGGTGATGCCAAGACGGAAGCCGGTGGGGTAGACTTTCTGACCCATACAGCTTTACGCCTCCTTTCGAGGAGCAACGACGACGGTGATGTGGGAAGTACGCTTCAGAATGCGAGAAGCGGAACCCTTGGCGCGGGGACGGATGCGCTTAAGCGTCGGACCCTCGTCAACATAGGCAGCGGCGACAACCAGGTTGTCGGCACGCAGACCATTGTTGTTCTCGGCGTTCGCAACGGCGGAACGGAGAACCTTCTCGACATCCACGGCGACGGCGCGGTCGCAGAAGTGGAGGATGTCGAAGGCCTGAGCGACAGGCTTGCGGCGGATCAGATCGACCACCAGGCGGGCCTTGCTGGGGGAAACACGCACGTACTTAGCGACGGCGCGAACCTCGGTGGCCTCAGTTTCAATAGACTTAGTTGCCATTTACGGTTAACCCCCTATTTGGCCTTGTGGCCACGGAACGTACGAGTCGGCGCGAACTCGCCGAGCTTGTGACCAACCATGGACTCGGTAACATACACGGGCACATGCTTGCGGCCGTCGTGGACGGCGATGGTGTGACCAACCATCTCGGGGAAGATGGTGGACGCGCGGGACCAGGTCTTCACGACGTCCTTCTTGCCAGCCTCGTTCATCGCGGTGATACGCGAGAGAAGGCGAGTCTCCACGAACGGGCCCTTTTTGAGACTTCTGCTCATAAGTGCTTTCTCCTAAAACTCGGTATCCGAAATTACTTCTTACGGCGACGAATGATGTGCTGGTTCGAGACCTTCTTCTTCTTGCGCGTACGAAGGCCCTTCGTCGGCTTACCCCAGGGGGTAACAGAGGGACGACCAGAGGTGTGGTTCTTGCCCTCGCCACCGCCGTGCGGGTGGTCGACAGGGTTCATGACGGTACCGCGGACGGTCGGGCGCACGTTCATGTGACGCTTACGGCCGGCCTTGCCGATGACGATGTTGGAGTGATCGGCGTTGCCGACCTCACCGACGGTGGCGCGGCAGGTAACGAGGATGCGGCGCATCTCGGAGGAAGGCATACGGACGATAGCGTACTTGCCCTCCTTACCCATCAGCTGGCAGGAGTTACCGGCGGAACGGGCGATAGCGGCGCCCTTGCCCGGCTGGAACTCGACGGCGTGGATGAGCGTACCGACGGGGATGTCGGCGAGGGGCAGAGCGTTGCCCGGCTTGATGTCGGCGTCAGAACCGGACATGATGGTCTGACCGACCTCGAGGCCCTTGGGGGCCAGGATGTAGCGCTTCTCACCGTCAGCGTAGTGCAGCAGAGCGATGCGAGCGGAACGGTTCGGATCGTACTCGATCGTGGCAACCTTGGCGGGCACGCCGTCCTTGTTGCGCTTGAAGTCGATCACGCGGTAACGACGCTTCACGCCGCCGCCCTGGTGGCGGGTGGTGATGCGGCCGTTGTTGTTACGACCGGCCTTCTTGGGCAGGGGCTCGAGAAGAGACTTCTCGGGCTTGGTGCAGGTGATCTCGGAGAAGTCGGAGATCGTCTGCCAACGCCTACCAGCGGAGGTCGGCTTAAGGTGCTTTACAGCCATTACAATCCCTTTCAATAGGAATCCGTTAGCCATCGCAGACAGGGATTCGAGGTTCTGCCTCGGGTGCGATGACACCGGACGTATACACGGCTCCGGGCGTGTCCATTTTATACGCCCAAAACCTTGAGCTCTCGCCTCCCCTATTTGGGAGGCATGAGCTCACTCAACAGCAGCGAGTCTTAGGCCTGGTTGCCAAAGACCTCGATGGTGTCGCCCTCGGCCAGCGTGACGATGGCCTTCTTCCAAGAACGGGTCTTGCCGGCGACATAGCGCACGCGCTTGGTCTTGGGCTTGACCGTCAGGGTGTTCACGCGAACGACCTTGACGCCGAAGATCTCCTCGACAGCGTCCTTGATCTGATACTTGTTAGCATCCTTGGCGACCTCGAACGTGTACTTGTTCTGCTCCATGCCGGAGAAGGAACGCTCGGACACGATCGGACGGATGATGATCTCGTGGGCGGTCATTTAAGCAAGCACCTCCCCGAAGTGAGCGGCGATGTCGGCGGGCATCAGCACGGCGTTGTTGTTGACGAGATCGTAGGTGTTGGCCTCGTCGGCAGAGATGATGAACGTCTTGGGAATGTTGCGGAACGACAGGTAGGCGTTGACGTCCTCATCGCGAACGATGATGGTCAGACGCTTGCCCTCAAGGCCGAGAGCCTTGAGCATGGCAACGGCAGCCTTGGTGGAAGGCTTCTCGAAGCCGTAGTCGTCGACGAGCACGAGCTCGCCATCGGCCAGCTTGGCGGACAGCGCGGAGCGCATAGCCAGCTTGACCTCCTTGTTGTTCATACGCTTAGCGTAGGAACGGGGCTTGGGGGCGAAGACAACGCCACCGTGACGCCACTGGGCAGCACGGATGGAACCCTGGCGGGCACGGCCGGTGCCCTTCTGACGCCAAGGCTTCTTGCCGCCACCGGAAACCTCAGAGCGGCCCTTAGCGGACTGGGTGCCCTGACGCCAAGAGGCCATCTGGCACTTGACGATGTGGTGCATAACGTGGATGTTCGGCTCGATGCCGTACACCTCAGCGGCGAGCTCGGCCTCGGCGACCTTCTTGCCCTCGCTGTTCTTTACTTCAAACTTTGCCATTTAAGTGTTCTCCTTGGTATGACGCTGGGCTAAATGGGCTGGGCCCTTAGGCCATACGGATGGCGACGAGACCATTCTTGGCACCCGGGACAGCGCCCTTGACCAAGATGAGGTTCTGCTCGGCATCGATGCGGACAACGGAAAGGTTCTTGACGGTAACGCGCTCGTTACCCATGTGACCGGCCATCTTGACGCCCTTGAGGACGCGCGCAGGATAGGCGCACTGACCGATAGAACCGGGGTGACGCTGGAAGTGAGAACCATGCGTCATAGGACCGCGGCGCTGACCCCAGCGCTTGATGCGACCCTGGAAGCCCTTACCCTTGGAGGTACCGATGACGTCGACCTTCTCGACATCAGCGAAATCAGCGACGGTGACGACCTCGCCGACCTTGTGCTCCTCGCCGTTCTCGACGCGGACCTCACGAAGGAAGCGAACAGGCTCGACGCCAGCCTTGGCGAAGTGACCAGCCATGGGCTTGTTCACGTTCTTGGCCTTGATGTCGCCGAAACCGATCTGGACGGCGTCATAGCCGTCGGTTGCCTGAGTTTTAACCTGCGAGACAGCGCAGGGGCCAGCCTGGATGACCGTGACGGGAACGACGTTGTCGTCCTCGTCCCAAACCTGGGTCATGCCAATCTTGCGGCCGAGAATCATGCTGATCAAGATATGATCCCAACTCTCGCGTGGTCTTGGGACAATGCGTACACCACCGAGCGTACGCCCCTAGAGGACCACTACTTACACGACGTGCTCCCCAGCCTTGTATTTCGCCCGGACTACCTGACAACCCTATTAAGCAGGCATTTTGTCCAGCCAGAATACTCCCCTGGTTTCACACAGCTGTTTAGTATACACGGCTGCGGGCGTATCCATCGAGATTCATATTTCACTCACATTGTTTACGCAGGTAAAGTGCGTGGAGTCGCCTGGGCTTGGCAGAGGGGCGGCGAAATATATTAAGTTTGCTGCTCTACAGTCCTGCGCAAGACGGAA
>CALKBB010000387.1 GCA_937989795.1 uncultured Collinsella sp.
GAAGTACATGATGCCGCCCAGGACGCCACCGGCGACCAGCGATACAATGGGGACCGTTCGACTGCCCGCAAAAAACGCCAGCGCCGTTGGAAGCTTGGTCTTGTAAAAACGGCCGGTGATCCAGGCGACCAGGCAGCCCACGATAATGCCGCCAAAGACACCAGAGCTGTAGCCAAAAAAGCCGAGCGAGGTAGTGTAGAGTGCGGACTGCTCACTCGCCTGAATGGACGTAAGGCCGACCTTCTGAAGAGCTTCCACCGTTGTATTGTCGGCAGCCAAGCCAGCTGCTCCAAGCAGAATCTCAACCGTCTTGAGCATGGTGAGATAGCAGACAAGGGCAGAAAAGGCAGCCCAGCCCTTCTCTTTGCGAGACAAGGAGAAGGCGCAGCCGACGGCAAACAAAACACCGAGGTTTCCAATGATTACCTCGCCGAGACCCTTAAATACCGAGAAGAACGTAAAGAGCGGCGAAGCGGCATACCAGTCCCAATTAACGCCAAGGGACACAAGGGTCAGTTCGGTCGTAAAAACGCTACCGATACCCAAAAAGAGACCGGAAATGGCAATGAGCGTAATCGGAACGAGCATTGCCTTTCCGAACGATTGGAATTTTTCTTTCATCAATTCCCTCCTCAATGAGCCTCTATAAACGCCTATTGCACCCCACGTCCCCACACAGGCGAAACGGAAGACATGTTCGGCAATAGAAACAAGGTGACTGTAGAAAGGGACGCACAAAATGCGCAGTGACATCGCGTAATACGGTTAAATCGACCGACGATTGCAAGTATTTACGAATCCGTAAACGGCAGCAAATAGGCAGCGAGCGGCAATCTGCAGCGTAGGACAGTCCCCACAGGCCGACAACTGCCGGTATTTTGGCTCATATTTATTGAATTGTTGCTCGCCCAAAAGCGCGGAGCATCAACGCGCCCCTAAGCCAACCCCAGCAATATACCCGCCGAATGCACGACAAACGCCACGATCCAGGCGACCGTCACTTGGAACGCAAACACGGCTACAGCGTAGCGCGCGCCCAGCTCACTCTTGACGGCGCCGATGGCCGCCACACAGGGCGGGTACAGCAGCGTAAAGACCAGGAACACGTAGGCGGTAAACGGAGAGAACATGGTCGACAACACCGCAGGCGAGGTTGCGCCCAAAAGGACCGTGAGGGTCGAGATGACACTCTCCTTGGCAATGAGTCCCGTGACGAGCGCCGCCGAGGCGCGCCAGTCGCCAAAGCCGAGCGGGGCCAGCACCGGCGCGATGATGCTGCCCAGACCGGCAAGCAGGCTCTGCGACTGGTCGGCGACCACGTTAAAGCGAATATCGAACGTCTGCAGGAACCAGATAACCACCGTAGCGGCAAAGATAATGGTAAAGGCCTTGGTAATAAAGTCCTTGGCCTTATCCCATGCCAGCATCACCGTCGTCTTGACGCTCGGCAGGCGGTAATTGGGGAGCTCCATGATAAACGGCACCGGGTCGCCCTTAAATGCCGTGCGGTTGAGCACCAAAGCCGCGACGCAGCCGACCACGATACCGATCAGATAGAGCGAGACCATGGCGGGAACCGTCGCCTGCGGGAAGAATGCCCCGCACAGCAGACCATAGACCGGCAGTTTGGCAGAGCAGCTCATGAACGGCGTGAGCATGACCGTCATCTTGCGGTCGTGCTCGGATGGGAGCGTACGGGTCGACATGATAGCCGGCACGGTGCAGCCAAAACCGACGAGCATGGGCACAAAGCTGCGGCCCGACAGGCCAAAGCGGCGCAGCACTTTATCCATGACAAAGGCCACGCGCGCCATATAGCCCGAGTCTTCCAGAATGGAGAGAAACAAGAAGAGCACGACGATAATCGGCAGGAAGGTCAGCACGCTGCCCACGCCCGCAAGCACGCCATCGACAGCCAGCGAGCGCACCACGTCGTTGATACCAAATGCCTTGAGGCCCGCATCGACATAAGCGATAGCGGCTGCAACGCCATCTTCCATCAGACCTTGCAGTGCCGCGCCAATCACGCCAAACGTCAGCCAAAAGACAAGGCCCATAATCACCAGGAACGCCGGAATGGCCGTGTAGCGACCCGTCAGGACGCGGTCGATCTTAACGGAGCGCACGTGCTCGCGGCTCTCGTGCGGTTTGACGACGCAGCGCCCACACACGTCGCCGATAAAGCTAAAGCGCATATCGGCCAGCGCGGACAGGCGGTCGGTGCCGGCCTCGCCCTCCATCTGGGTAATGATGTGCTCGATAGCGTCGAGCTCGTTGCGATCCAGGTGAAGTGCCTCGGTCACCAGCTCGTCGCCCTCAACCAGCTTGGTCGCCGCAAAACGCACGGGAATGTGCGCCGTCGCGGCATGGTCCTCGATAAGGTTGGCGATGCCGTGAATGCAGCGATGCAGCGCGCCGCCGTCTGGACCATCGGGCGCACAGAAGTCCAGGCGACCGGGGCGTTCGCGGAACCGTGCCACGTGCAAGGCATGATCCACCAGCTCACCGATACCCTCGTTGCGGGCAGCGCTAATGGGGACAACGGGCACGCCCAACAGGCTCTCAAGCAGGTTGACGTCCACGGCGCCGCCGTTGGCCGTCACCTCGTCCATCATGTTGAGCGCGATGACCATGGGGCAGTCGAGCTCCATAAGCTGCAGCGTCAGGTACAGATTGCGCTCGATGTTGGTCGCGTCAATGATATCGATGATGGCGTCGGGATGCTCATCCAGGATAAACTGGCGGCTCACGATCTCCTCACCCGTGTACGGCGACAGAGAGTAAATGCCGGGCAGGTCGGTAACGCTCGCCTCGGGGTGGTTACGAATGGTACCGTCTTTGCGGTCGACCGTCACGCCGGGAAAGTTGCCGACGTGCTGGTTGGAGCCCGTAAGCTGGTTGAACAGCGTGGTCTTGCCGCAGTTTTGGTTGCCGGCGAGGGCAAAATGCAGTGACGCGCCCTCGGGCACGGCCGTCTTCGCGGCGCGGGGCGAATACGTCCCCTCGCCAAGTGCCGGATGCTCCGTCGTGCCGATTGCGGCGTTAGCGCGCGGACCCGCATCGGTGTCGTGAACACCCACGAGCTCGATGCGAGCGGCATCGTCCTTGCGCAGCGTCAACTCGTAGCCACGCAGGCGGATCTCGAGCGGGTCACCCATGGGGGCGTACTTCATCATGGTAACTTCGGTGCCCGGCGTTAGACCCATGTCCAAAATATGCTGTCGAAGCGCCTGATCGTCGGATGTCACCGATGCGACAACGGCGTCCTTTCCAATCTCGAGTGTATCGAGCTTCACGTCCGTGTTCCTCCCCCGGCGCCCACAGGGCGTTACATTTTGTTTATCTTGGCTAACCGTTTGCCATGGCTAACCATTTAACCACGCATGATAGCGCGAACACACACCGATGTTCAATCGGCAGATTGCCGCCCTGGCGGGCTTGCAACGTCATGTGGTTACGGCGTTTGGCAAAACGCCGTAACTAAAACCCGTGGCGCTCCAGGAAGCGGAAGGCCAGACGGATCCAGGGACGGACGGAAATCTGCTTGTCCTCGTTGTCGACCGCGGTATTGGCATTTCCGAGCGAAAGGCCGTGGCCGCCCTGGTCAAAGACGTGCATCTCGCATGCAACACCCTCCTCGGCCATGCGCTGCGCAAACGGGTAGACCTGCGCGACCGGCGCCGTCTTGTCGTCCGAAACGCCCCACACAAAGGTCGGGGGCATCTGGCGCGAAACGTGCGTGGTAGGGCAAATGTCGGTCAAGTGCTCATCGGTCGCCTCGCCGCCCGTCACCATCGACAGATAGTCGTTGAGCAAATCGCGCCCCGTCTTGCCACCCGTCTTGGGCACGCGCAGGTCGATGCGCGGGTCGCGCGTCTGCATATCGCGCACATAGGCAAGGTCGAGCAACGGATAGCCCAGCACCACGGCGTCGGGACGAATATCCTCCGGACGAGCCCCGGCAAGGCCCGCGAAGGATCCGGTCTTCCACTGCGTTGCCAACGAGGCGCAGATCATGCCGCCCGCCGAGAAACCCACGATGCACACGCGCTTGGGATCGACATGCCACTCGTCGGCGTTGGCGCGCACGGTAGCGACCATCTTGGCGAGGTCCGCCTGCGGGTGCGGAAAGCTCACGTCGCCCGTGGCACTCGTCACATAGTTGAGCACAAAGGCCTGGTAACCGTGATCCAAAAACGCAAACGCCACAGGATCCTGCTCATGCGGAGCGATATGCGTAAACGCACCTCCGCCACAGATAATCACCGCGGGGCGGCGGCCATTGGGCTTGTCGGGCAGCGGCTCGGCACCCAGATACGTAAACGTCGCCGGATAATCCTCGGTCGGCTCCTCGCCCCACAGCGCATGGTTCTCAATAATCATATGTGCTCCCTTCGCGCAAATTATGCGCCCTTGTTTTTCGCCTTCAAGCGTACCCCACTTGAACCCGTGGCGCAGAAACACTCCAGCAATAAGTTTCCCTTCAACTGATATATCACATAATCCCAGCTCAGAGGTATCGCTGAGCAGCGTAAAATAGGGGGCGTTGACCAAGCCGCGAAACATATATGAAACGTTTCCGGCAAACCAAGCGCGCGATATGCGCCTATTTAAGTTGGAGGCAACTATGGGTCTGCTCGATTCGTTTAAGTCCACCTTCACCTCGACGGGCGAGGCGTCCGTTCCGCCCGCAGCAAGCTTCGCCACCCGCGAAGGCGTCATCTATGCCCCCGTCAACGGCGTGCTCGTCAACCTGGACGAGGTCCCTGACGAGACGATCGCCTCGGGCATGCTTGGCCAGGGCTATGGCATCGAGCCCATTACCGGCACCATCTATGCGCCCGCCAACGGCCGCATCGGTGCCACCACCGTCACCAACCACTCCATCGGCATGATTACCGAAGACGGCCTGCGCGTGTTCATCCATGTCGGCCTGGGCACCGTGGAAATGAACGGCAAGGGTTTTGCCCGCTTTGTCGAGATGGGCGATGTGGTCAAGGCAGGCCAGCCTCTCATCAGCTTCGACCGCGAGGCCATCAAGGCCGCCGGTCACGAGGACATCGTGACCGTCATCGTCTCCGAGCTCGATCGTCTTAAGAGCATCGACCATGTCGGCGAGTCTGGAACGCTTATCGGCGGCAACCCGCTCGTCAAGCTTGGCGACCCGCTGCTGGTGGCCAAGACCAAGTAGTCGAGCCGCACGCCGCACAGCCAAAAGGCACCACGCCAAGCGCCCGCGACCATTTGGCCGCGGGCGCTTTTCGTTTGAAAAACCATCTCGCCAATGCCTTATCTGTATAGCCCAAATGAACCGAGCTGCTAGAATATCGAACTGTATGGATAACTATCATTCAACCGTTATGGGAGGATACGTGAACCGCACCAAAATCGCGCAGCTCTATGCCGATGCCGAGTCGCTCGGCGGCCAGACCGTCACCGTCGCCGGCTGGGTCAAGTCCGTCCGCGACATGAAGAACTTTGGCTTTGTTACGCTCAACGACGGCAGCTGCTTCCGCGACCTGCAGGTCGTCATGAACCGCGAGGCACTCGACAACTACGACGAGATCGCCCATCAAAACGTCTCGGCCGCACTCATTTGCACCGGCACCGTCAAGCTGACCCCCGATGCGCCCCAGCCTTTCGAGCTTTCTGCCACTTCCATCGAGGTCGAGGGCGTCAGCGCCCCGGATTACCCGCTGCAGAAGAAGCGTGCAACCGTCGAGTTCCTGCGCACCCAGCAGCACCTGCGCCCGCGCACCAACCTGTTCCGCGCCGTGTTCCGCATCCGCTCTGTCGCGGCTGCCGCCATCCACCGCTTCTTCCAGGAGCAGGGCTTTGTCTACGTCAACACCCCCATCATCACCACGAGTGACTGCGAGGGCGCCGGCGAGATGTTCCGCGTGACCACGCTCGACCCCAAAAATCCGCCCCTCACCGAGTCCGGCGAGGTCGACTGGAGCCAGGACTTCTTTGGCAAGCACGCGAGCCTGACCGTGTCCGGCCAGCTCAATGCCGAGAACTTTGCCATGGCCTTTGGCGACGTGTACACCTTTGGCCCCACCTTCCGCGCCGAGAACTCCAACACCACGCGCCATGCCGCCGAGTTTTGGATGATCGAGCCCGAGATGGCCTTTGCCGACCTTAACGACTACATGGATAACGCCGAGGCCATGCTCAAGTACGTCCTTAAGGACGTTATGGCCACCTGCCCCGACGAGCTCAACATGCTCAACAAGTTTGTGGACAAGGGCCTGATCGAGCGCCTGGACCACGTGGCAAACTCTGACTTTGCCCGCGTTACCTACACCGAGGCCGTCGAAATCCTGGAGCAGGCCGTCGCCGCCGGCCACAAGTTTGACTATCCCGTGAGCTGGGGCATCGACCTGCAGACCGAGCACGAGCGCTTCCTGACCGAGGAGCACTTTAAGCGCCCGACCTTCGTGACCGACTACCCGGCCGAAATCAAGGCCTTCTACATGCGCATGACCGACGACGGCAAGACCGTCGCCGCCGCCGACTGCCTGGTGCCGGGCATCGGCGAGATTATCGGTGGCTCCCAGCGCGAAGAGCGCCTGGACCTGCTCGAAGGTCGAATTAAGGATCTGGGCATGGCCCCCGAGCAGTACAAGTACTATCTGGACCTGCGCCGCTATGGCTCCTGCAAGCACGCCGGCTACGGCTTGGGCTTTGAGCGCTTGGTCATGTACCTGACGGGCGTGGGCAACATCCGCGACGTCCTGCCGCACCCGCGCACCGTGGGCAACGCCGACTTCTAATCGTCGGACGCTAGCTCGCGTCGCCACACGCCAACTCTCATCGCACAAGCGTCTCTCGGCATCGGTCGAGAGACGCTTTTTTCAACAGCATCCGTCAAGCTTTTGGCAATCTTTTGGTCAGTTGAGCAGGGCTGTTGAAAACTCGAACCGCCGTTTGCCGACGACTACCGACCGCCCAGAGCGCCCTGCGCCCCTGGGAAAACCCCGCGTCCTAGGCTCCATACCGTTGCCACCCAAAACGGAAAGGACGTGGGCACCATGACCGAAACCGCTGTTGAAACCTACGACACCACAACCAGAGGCGCCGCCTCGATGGCAGCCTATCGCGCCGTTCGCATCCTGCAACTATTAAGCGAGAACACCGGCGAGGACAAGGCCATGCTTTCCGATGAGTTGATCCGGCGCCGCGGCAATCCCGACGACCCCGCCCGCATGCCCATTTCGGCGGCGCGGCGCAGCATCTACACCGCCATCTCCGCACTTCGCCATGCCGGATACGAAATTGAGTACAAGCGCGGCGTGGGGTATCGGCTCTTGACCCGTCCGCTCACCGACGAGGAAATCATCCGGCTCCACGGCATGGTCATGCGCAACCGCTCCACGCCCATCGCCATTCGAAAAAGCATGGCTCAGCACTTGGTCGCCATGGCGAGTGCCGACGTTCGCGGTTACCTCGATGCACCCGAGCCTGCTCCAAGTGCCGGCAGCAAATCCACCAAGGCCACGCGCACGCCCGTCAAGCGCATCGACACCTGCGAGCTCATCGAGCAGGCCATCGACCACGGAACCACGGTGAGCTTTGATATTTCGAGCGTCACGGCACGCGGCGAAACCGAGGTGGTGCGGATGACGGTCCGGCCCTTTGCCATCAGGCAACGCGATGGCGTCTCGTATCTGCTGGGAACGGTCTACGACACCCGAGGCGCCGACGACACCCTGCGCACCGTTGAGGTCAGCCGCATGAAAAACGTCAGCACGCGCTTGCTCGACGGCAAGAAACTCTTTGCTGCGCTAGACGAGGAGGACGCCTCCGCCGCATAAGAACCTCCGCCGTCCATTCAACTACCCGTACCGCCCATCCGGTTCTGTATTAAAAAACCCGCCAAGTTATTGTAAAAATGGACATCCGCGCTACTATAGTTCCACTTGCACTTTGTTTGAGTGCAGTGTTTCCAGCCATTTCTATACTGGGGGGTAACGATATGAAGGACATCACCATCAGCCGCAGGAGCCTTCTGGTCTCTGCTGGCCTGCTCGCGCTCGCTCCGCTCGCCGGATGCGGCGGCAACTCTGGTTCCGGCTCTGCTGCCGCCGGTTCCGACTACACCGTCGGCGTTCTGCAGCTCACCGAGCACTCCGCACTCGACGCCGCCAACGACGGCTTTGTCAAGGCTATCAAGAAGAGCGGTCTCAAGGTCAAGATTGATCAAAAGAACGCCCAGAACGACCAGTCCACGTGTAAGTCCATCGCCGACAAGTTCGTGGGCGATGGCGTCGATCTGATCTATGCCATCGCTACGCCCGCCGCGCAGGCCGCCGCTGGCGCCACCGCCGATATCCCCATCGTGGGCTGCGCCATCACCGACTACGCCGCCTCGGGCCTGGTCCAGGACAACGATAAGCCCGGCACCAACGTCACTGGCGCCTCCGACCTCACCCCGGTCGCCGAGCAGCTCGAGATGATGCAGAAGGTCCTGCCCGACGTAAAGAAGATCGGCCTGCTCTACTGCACCGCCGAGTCCAACTCCGACGTCCAGATCAAGGCCGCCAAGAAGGAACTCGACAAGCTGGGCCTGGACTACACCGATTACACCGTCTCGAGCTCCAACGAGATCCAGTCCGTCGTCGAATCTGCCGTGGGCAAGGTCGACGCGCTGTACTCCCCCACCGATAACACCATCGCCGCGGGCGCCTCGCAGGTGGGTCAGATCTGCAAGGAGAACAAGCTTCCCTACGTGACCGGCGAGGAGGGTATGTGCATGGCTGGCGGCCTGTTCACCCTCTCCATCAACTACGAGGATCTGGGCTACGCCGCGGGCGAGATGGCCGTCAAGATTTTGAAGGGCGAGGCCAAGCCCGAGGATATGCCGATCAAGCATCTCTCGAGCAAGGACCTGGTCGTCGTCAAGAACGACGAGATGGCCGAGGCTCTGGGCATCGATCTTTCCGCTCTGGACGAGTAACGCCATGCGCGGTAGCGCGTCTAGGGCACGCACTCGTGCCGTTGCCGTGTTATTCAATATGTGAGCCACAGGGGCGAACGCCAAAGACCGGCGTTCGCCCTGCTTGTTACGGATGAGACAAAACATCCGGCCGCAGCTCTTTTATGCATTGTTACCGCTATCATGGTGACTCACGTGTCCACCCTATCCTAGGAGGTATGAAGCATGCTCATTGCATTGCAGGGCGCCGTTTCGCAGGGCGTCCTCTGGGGCATTATGGTGCTTGGCGTGTTTATCACGTTCCGCCTGCTCGACGTCGCCGATCTGACGGTCGACGGGTCGTTCACCACCGGCG
>CALKBB010000388.1 GCA_937989795.1 uncultured Collinsella sp.
CGCGGCCGAAAGCGGCAAGGGCAAGCTCGCCTTTGTCGGCGACGGTATCAACGACGCACCTGTGCTTACGCGCGCCGATGTGGGCATTGCCATGGGCGCTATGGGTTCCGACGCCGCGATTGAGGCCGCCGACGTGGTGCTCATGGATGACAAGCCGTCCAACATTTCCCGCGCGATCCGCGTGGCACGCAAGACCATGACGATCGTCTGGCAGAACATCATCTTTGCGCTGGGCATTAAGCTGCTGATCCTTGTGCTGGCGGCGCTGGGCATCGCCAATATGTGGCTTGCCGTGTTCGGCGACGTAGGCGTGGCAATCATCGCCATCCTGAACGCCATGCGCGCGATGGGTGTCAAGAACCTGTAGCGTTCGTGGGCTGTCCGGCCGGGACCGGGCTTGGTTTTGAAAACGTCCTCGCGCATGAGGCCCGTCTTTCCTGCTCCTACGGAGCAACGGAAAGGCGGGCCTCGCGCTGCGGAATGTTTTCAAAACCAAGCCCGGCCCCGGCCTGCGGCGACGTTGCTGGTGGTTCTTGGGCATCGCTTGCTGGCGGGGTTCCTTGCCTGAGTTGGACATAGTTGGCAGGACCTTTCGTCCCGGTCGCTGGTTCGCGCTTTGCGTGAACTCCGCGCTACTGGGGGTCCAATTAGGCTTCTGTTGTTGGACCCGCTACATCTTCCCGGCCCAACATCGCCCGTAGCTTCTCGAAGCTTTCCTCACTCAGGCAGTGCTCCATGTGGCAACCCTCTTGCGACGCGACATCCGCCGAAACACCGGCCTCCTCGAGCAACCGCACGAAAAAGCAGTGGCGCTCCCACATTTGGCGAGCGACATCCAGACCACGCTCCGTCAGATGAACGTCGCGCTTGCCCATTTCGACATAGCCGCTGTTCTCCAGCGTCGCCATGGCTTTAGAGACGCTCGCCTTGGTTACGCCCAGGTATTCGGCAACGTCAATCGATCGAACGACGCCCTGGCGCTCCGAGAGCACGTAAATAGATTCGAGATAGTCTTCTCCAGATTCACGTAGGGCCATGGGCCGCCTTTCGCGATGATTGCTAGTTAGCCTTTGGATACTTTCCTTGGCTTACTTTACCGCAAAAGTTGCCCATGTCTTACTACGTTGTTTAAAAAGTTAACCGTGTTTCACAAAACGCGCCAGGCGGACACAACATGGGGACACGCCCCGCAAGGAGTGTCCCCAGCTGCCGGCAGAAAAGGAACGTCCCCAAGTGCCAAGCCGCAGCTAAAGCAGCCCAAAGTGCTTCGCAGCGTTATAGATCCCGTCGTCGTCCACGGCGGTCGTCACATAGGTCGCCGCAGCCTTCACCGTGTCTTGCGCGTTGCCCATGGCCACGCTCGTGCCCACGGCGGCAAACATCGACAGGTCGTTCTCGCCGTCGCCAAAGGCGATCGCCTCGCTCGCGTCGATACCCAGCCGCTCCAGTGTCGCAGCCACGCCCAGGTCCTTGCCGCCGTTGGCCGGAATAATGTCGCAGAACAAATCGCACCAGCGCGTAGTGAGCGAATGCGACACCGCATCGGTCACGATATGCTCGTCGGCCGGGTCCACAAAGGCGCAGAACTGGTAAACCGGCGCATCGAAGGCATGCTCGAACGGCTCCTCGTGGTAGACGATCCCCGCGTTGTTGCCGGCCGTCACCACGCGCTCGGACAGGCGGTTCACAAACGAGTTCTCGCCCTGCATGCACAGCGAGTCGTAGCGCCCCTGCGCCACCTGGTCCACAATCACCGCAACGTCGTCCGGATCGATCGGGCAGCTGCGGTAGACGCCCTTGGCATCAAAACAGTGCTGGCCCGAAAGCGTAATGTACGCATCCCATCCCAAGTCGAACAGCCAATCCGGCATCTGGTAGGTCGGGCGGCCCGTGGCGATCACGCACGCAATCCCCTGCTCGCGAAAGCTGTCGAGCACCTGCTGCGCCGACGCCGGAATCTGGTGGGTCTTAAAGCTCAGCAGCGTGCCGTCGATATCGAAAAACGCGGCCTTAATCATCCTCGCCTACTCCTCGCCCTCGAGCTTCTCGCTCGCCTCGAGCCACGCCATCTCCAGCTCGTCCATGGCGGCGTGGGCCTCGTCGATCTTTGCCTGCTGCTCGCCGAGCGCCGTGTAGTTGGTGGGGTCAACCTGTGCCATCGCGGCCTCGGCCTCCTCCACGCGGGCGCGCTGCGTCTCCATCTTGCGCTCGAGCGAGCTCACCTCGCGGCGGAGCTTCTGGCGCTCGGCGTTGGAAAGGCCATTGGGCTGGCCGCTCGACTTGGGCTTTTCGGCCGCAGCCGCCGCAGCACCAGTGTCAAACGTGCCGGTCTTGGCGCTCGGCGCACCCACGGGCTCGCCCTCGGCGGTAGCGTTGCACAGGCGCAGGTACTGGTCGACGCCGCCGGGCATATGCGTCAGATGGCCATCGAGCAGTGCCCACTGTTGGTCGGTCACGCGCTCCATCAAAAAGCGATCGTGTGTCACCAGGATCAGCGTGCCGGGCCAGCCGTCCAGCAGGTCCTCGACAATCGCGAGCATGTCGGTATCCAGGTCGTTGCCGGGCTCGTCCAGGATAAGCACGTTGGGCTCGTCCAGGATCGTCAGCAACAGCGACAGGCGACGGCGCTGGCCGCCCGAAAGATCGCCGATGCGGCTCCAGAGCTGCTGGGTCGTAAAGCCCAGACGCTCGCAGAGCTTCTCGGGCGAAGTCTCCTTGCCGTCGATGACGTAGTACTTCTTATAGTTGCTGAGCACCTCGCGGATCGTGTCGCCCATGTAGGGCTCGAGCTCCTCGAGCTGCTGCGACAGCACGCCAAAGCGCACCGTCTGGCCAATCTTCACACGGCCGCGCATGGGTTCAATCTTGCCCTGGATCACGTCGAGCAAGGTCGACTTGCCGGCGCCGTTCTCGCCCAAAAGACCATAGCGGTCGCCCGCGCCGATGAGCCAGGTCACGTCGGAGAGCACCTGCTTGGGCGCGCCATCGGTATCCGCATAGCCGGCGTCCACGTCGACCACGTCGATAACCTGCTTGCCCAGGCGGCTCACCGCCAGGCGCTTGAGCTCCAGCTCGTCGCGCACGGGCGGTACGTCGGCGATGAGCTCGCGAGCGGCATCCACGCGAAACTTGGGCTTGGTGGAGCGCGCCTGGGCACCACGGCTCAGCCACGCGAGCTCCTTGCGCGCCATGTTGCGACGGCGCTCCTCGGTAACCGCGGCCATGC
>CALKBB010000389.1 GCA_937989795.1 uncultured Collinsella sp.
CGCGTGGTCAGCTCAATGCTAATCTCCGTGCCGGAACTGGCCCAGTTGTTTGTAAGTTGCGGTGATATAGGGACTGTTTGGCGCTTTGGAGCCTCAAAACAGTCCCTATATCACCGCAACTTGGAAGGGGCGGGCGGTGTCGGATGAGTGGCGCTGGCTGGTTGGGGCGGTTTAGGCCTGTTTGCGGCACTTCCATTGTTTGCGACACCAGCGCATGAGCGCCTTTACGATGGGAACCGTGATGAGGATGATCCATGCAGGATGGGGCTGTCCCAAACAGAGCCACATGTAGAGGAACCAAGCGATGGCGGCTGCTGGATAGACGCATTCAGTGAGCTTTGACAAATGGCGTCGATCGATAAAGTCACCAATCGCGTAGTAGATGGGAACCAAAAAGACGAGGAAAAGCCCCATGCCCCATGTGCCGTAGACAATGCCGAGCACCAGATAGGCGAGAGTGACAAGTGCGGGGAAGGGGAATTTGTTCCATGCACGTCCGACCTTGGTGTGGAAATGCTTGCCATGACGGTCGAGCTTGTCGTGTGCCTCCTTCCAGCTGGAAAACGTCTCGCCGTCGATGGTGACGGTGCCGTCGCCATTGGTACGCACGCTATGTCCATCGTCCTCAAGCGTATCGATATGCACGCCGCCCGGCCCCACATGCACCTCTTCGCCCTTGCGCTCGTTGGTCACATGGATGCCGCTCCAACCAACATGGACTTCCTCGCCTTTATTGGGATCAATGACGTGGATACCGCGCGCGAGGGAAATATCGACAAGTGGTTTGTCACCGCAATCGGCGTGCTCGGCAGAATCCTCAGCCTCGTCAGCCACATCCGCCGTCTCGGTGTCGGCGCTACCGTCCTCCGGGCCGTCGGCATCGTTGGCCGCCTCCCCATATAGCAGCTTGTCCAACGACACGCCATACAGCGCGGCGAGCGCAATGAGGTTATCGGTATCGGGTGAGGACTCGCTGCGCTCCCATTTACTAACAGCCTGGCGGCTTACGCCCAGCTGGGCAGCAAGCGCCTCCTGAGAAAGCCCGGGAGCTTTACGGCGATCGACGAGGCGCTGTGCCATCGCAAGATCCATGGTGGTTCCTTTCGTTTGATGGTCGAATCGAATGAGCCGAGTATGCCGAGAACAACCGGTAGCGACCACCATTTCTAGTTAGAATCTGCTCAAACCCTACCGCAACTACTGGTAGCAACCCCTAACGACCAGCCATTTTAGGACAAATGTCAATGCAAGTAGCAGCCAAGAGCTCCCACTCAGTAAATTGCGGTGGAGTAGTTCCTAAATTCAGCCATTTGCGGACTAAGCAGGAACTATTTCACCGCAACTGAATTTCAGGTCAGGCACCCGCAGCAAGAAGACGAATAGCCTCGGCCTCCCTAGTTACCGCAGGAGGCCCCAGGGCTTACCTCCCAAATCTTTCCGCAGGACGGAAGGACCCCGCCGCGCGAAGCGCACGGCGGGGTCCTGACATGTCCGAGGACGATTTGGGAGGTAAGCCCTGGGGGCTCCGATGGGGGCGGTTCCAGCCGAGGCTATTCGTCGCCGAAGCTGATGCCCAGCGCCTTGGCCTCGCGCACCAGATCACTCTGGGGGTCGACAAACTTGAGCTTGCCGGCGACATCCTCGAGCGGCATGTGGCACATCTTGCCGTCACGCAGGGCAATCATGTAGCCAAACTCGCCACGCAGGCAGCCAAGCGCGGCCTCGACGCCGCACTGGGTCGCAAAGATGCGGTCCTGAGCGTCGGGCTGGCCACCGCGCTGCGTGTGACCGGGGATGGCGACGCGGGTCTCGCGACCGGTCTTGGCTTCGATCTCCTTGGCGATGTCGTACACGATTGACGGGCTCGTGCGCTCGGCGAGCTTCTTCTTGTACTCCTTCTTGGACAGTGCCGCGTCCTCTTTGGAGATGGCGCCCTCGGCGACGGCCACGATGGTAAAGCGGCTGCCGGTCTCCATGCGATGCTCAATGGTCTTGATGACGTTATCCATGTCGTAGGGAATCTCGGGAATCAAGATGACATCTGCGCCGCCCGCGACGCCGGCATACAGCGGGATCCAGCCAACCTTGTGGCCCATGATCTCGATAACGAACACGCGCCCGTGACTCGACGCGGTGGTGTGGATGTCGTCGATGCACTTGGTAGCGACGTCGATGGCGCTCGTAAAGCCAAACGTCAGCTCGGTGCCCCAGGTGTCGTTATCGATGGTCTTGGGCAGCGCGATAACGTTGAGGCCCTCTTCGCGCAGGCGGTTGGCGGTCTTGGTGGATCCGTTGCCACCCAGCATAAACAGGCAGTCGAGCTGCAGCTTATGATAGGTGTGGACCATTGCGGGCACCTTCTCGACGCCGTCGGCCTCGGGAGTGTCCAGGCGCTTGAACGGCGTACGGCTCGTGCCCAGGATGGTGCCGCCGCGGGGGAGGATGCCGCTAAAATCGGCGGGCGACATGACGCGGAACCTGCTGTAGATAAGGCCCTGGTAGCCGTCCTCAAAACCATAGATCTCGATAGGCTCTTCGCTGTTGGTCATAAGTCTTTTGACAATGCCGCGCATGGTGGCGTTGAGTGCCTGGCAGTCGCCGCCACTGGTAAGAAGACCGATCCTAAGCATGATGAATCCTTCCGGGCAAGTTATAACATGCGCATAAGTTTACCCCCGCACACTGTTGACGCGGGGGTAAAACGTGTTAGCTCAAGCGTATGGAAATGTAAACAACGTCAGGCGAGCGTAAGGCCGACAGGCCTGGCTCCTTACAGTGCGAAGGCGTCGACGTCGCCCCAGTGGCGGCGCAGCGTAATAGCGGCGGCGGGTTCGGTATTGTCAAAGACGACCGACCATTGCGTATTGCTGGTGATGTCTTCCGGATTGGGTTCTTGCGCTGCGGCGCGCAGGGCTTCCCAGACAATCGTTTCGTCCTGGGCACCGACATGGGCGTCAAGAACATCGGCGATTGCGACGGCGCGCTCTTTACCATGGCCCAGCTCGCCATTCTTTTGGTTGGGCAGCACTTCGTCGTCATAGCAGGCGTAGAAGTTCGTAACCTGGCGTACAGGAGTCGCTTTGAAAGCGCGGTCCGGATCGCGCGGGTCCCATTCTACTACGCGCGCGTCACCGGCGGCGTCGTTGATAAAGAAGTGGTAATCGCGTCCTGCCATGGCGTGCATGTCGTAGGCGAAAAGCAGGTCGACAGCTTCTTGCGTGGTGGCGGCACGGTCGAGCACCAGACGGATGGCGAGCGAGGTGTTGATGACGGGCCGTTGCGTGTCCTGGTCACAGGGCTTGGAATCCAGGGTGAGTACGGCAATGGACACGCCGCATTCGTTAACACCGTCGAGCTGGGCAAACGGGCCCATGAGTGCCGCGGCGCGTCCGGCGACGGAGTCAAGTGGAGTGTTATCGCCCAGGTTGTTAAGGGCGGCAAGCCCGATGGAAGCATAGCCGCCGCGTGGGTGATTGCGCACCAGCAGCGCCGAGGTGTCGTCCTTAAAGTCGTAATTGCGACCGGTGCGCACGCGGCCTTCGGCATCTACGGCGACAAAAGCGCTGCAGGCAAACTGGGGCGCCTGGACATGTGCCGGCACACCGGGCAGCACCTGCGCCACCACGGCATCGATGTAGGCCTGGTCGTCGCGCACGCCAGCGGCGATGATGCGATCGAGATCGTAGTCGTAGGCGATGTCGATTGCGTACAGGTCATAGCCATCCGCGTAGCCGGTCAAGCGTTTGAGCGACGCGGCGGACTTGATTTGCTTGTGATAAACGATACCGGTGGCAGCGGCAAGGCCGACGGCGACTCCCGCGACACCGCAGGTGATGGCAATGTTACGTGGCTTCATGACGGCTCCTCTCGTCCTGTTAGCGCAATTGTCGCAAAAGGAGCGCGGGCATGATGGCTCAACTTGGTGAGTGGCGCGGAATTAAGCACGGAATGAAGAGTGCGGCGCTGGCGTGGCGGGGTATGCTGGAGGGGACCATCAGCCCAGCGAAAGGGGAGAGCATGACGGATCAGGAAACGCCCGAGCGCGCGCATGTGACGGCCGATGATATCGAGGCCGCCAACGACCTTATCGACTTTATCGAGGCATGCCCCAGCATGTTCCATACGGCGGCGACCATTATGGCCGAGCTCGACGAGGCGGGCTTTACCTACCTGCCCGAGAATGCGGCGTGGGACATCGAGCCGGGCGGGCGTTATTACACGCAGCGCAACACCTCGAGCGTTGTTGCCTTTAAGGTGGGCGAGGACCTGGCCGCGACGTGGGGCGAGGACGGTGTTGCCGGTGACTATCATTTTCAGCTCACGGCGTCGCACAGCGATTCTCCGACGTTTAAGGTCAAGGCCGTGCCCGAACTTGACGGTGCGGGCGAGACGCTGCGTCTGAACATCGAGGCCTACGGCGGCATGATCGACTACACCTGGTTCGATCGCCCGCTGGCGCTCGCGGGCCGCGTGTTGGTGCGCGAAGGCGACCGTATTGAGAGCCGCCTGCTTGCCACCGAGCGCGAGGTCGCTATCATTCCGAGTCTTGCTATCCATATGAACCGCGGTGTTAACGAGGGCTTTGCTCCCAACCGAGCCGTCGACCTGTGCCCGCTCATCAGCGCCGGTGACCTTAAGCAGGGAGATTTTGACACCCTGATCGCCGACGAGCTGGACGTCGAGCCCGATCAGGTTTTGGGCCGCGATCTGTTCCTGGTCAATCGTCAGGATGCGCGCATTTGGGGCTGGGCCGACGAGTTTATCTCGACGCCCAAGCTCGACGACCTGGCCTGCGCCTACACCTCGCTGCAGGCATTTTTGGGTGCCGAGAACGCGCATGACGTCTCGGTCTTCTGCTGCTTTGATAACGAGGAGGTTGGCTCCGAGACCAAGCAGGGAGCCATGTCGACGTTCTTGGCCGATGCACTGCGCCGCATTAACGGATCGCTGGGCTTTGACGACGAGTCGTACCATCGCGCGCTTGCCGCCTCGATGCTCGTGAGCTGCGACAATGCACATGCCGTGCACCCCAACCACGCCGAGAAGTGCGACGCTCGCAATCAGGTTGTGCTCAACAGCGGCATCGTCATCAAGGAAGCCGCCAACCAGCACTACTGCACCGATGCCTTTAGCCGCGCGGTGTTCCAGGCTATTTGCGATGACGCCGACGTGCCCACGCAGGCCTTCGCCAACAAGAGCGATATGGCCGGCGGCTCCACGCTCGGTAACCTGTCCAATATGCAGGCGAGCATGCATGCCGTGGACGTGGGCCTGCCGCAGCTGGCCATGCACTCGAGCTACGAGACCGGCGGCGTACGCGACGTCATGTACGCCATCCGCGCCCTCACCGCCTTCTACGAGCGAAACCTAACCATCAACGGCGCCGAAAGCGTGGAGCTCTAAAACCTGCCAAAAGAGGACGGGTTTACTTTGGCAGGTTTTATCTGGGCAAATGCTTCAACGCCAACAGCTGGACGGAATTGTTAAGACACCGCGGGTTGAGCAAACGTCAGCGAGCGATGTCCAGAGCGAACAAGTCGGCATGAAAAAGGCGAGGCATTGACCTTCT
>CALKBB010000390.1 GCA_937989795.1 uncultured Collinsella sp.
ATTATCGGAATCGCTGGGTTTGCTAGAATAGCCTCAGATGTCAAAACCCATGGGTTTCATGGGCGGGATTGCGAGCGCGATTCTGCCCTATTTTTTATCGTCAACCTGCTGTTCGTAGACCCGCCCAGAGGCACCGAGCGCTACCACCTGGAGCAGGAGCGCACCTTCAACGAGCAGCTCGAGCGCGAGCGGACGCACGCGGAGGAGTCCGCCGAGCTCGACGAGGTACGGCGCAAGCGGGACATGATGCGGCAGCGCAACTCTCGCCTGTGCAGGAAGTACGGGCTGAAGGGGCGGCGGGAGCGGCAGGGTTGAGCTCTTGCGTGTCGGCCATGCTCGCCTCCAATCTCTCGCCTTGTCAGCGGTAAAATTGCACATATTGGAATACCGGCCAACTGAACTGTATTGAGGCGATTCATGGACGACTTATCTGTGCAGGTGCCACTTTCATGTCCCACGTGCGGCTGCACTGAGTTCTCCGAGGTATCTGGCCAAGATCAGGACTCGGCTGATGAGCGACGTTTCATCTGCGCACATTGTGGAGCGGCAATCTCCAGAGATCAGCTTACTGAAGCGAACTCGGCATCAATCGACGCGACAATCCAGGATATGGGCGACGACATCATTTCGGCGCTTTCGAAGGATTTGAAGAAGGCACTGAAGCGAAAGGGCTGGAAGGTCAAATGACTGGAGATTCGCAATTAATCACCTTTGCCCCCATCGTCATATCGGCGCTCAGCCTTATCCTCGCCGTCGTTTCTTTCGTTTTGAACTACAGGCTGAGCCTGCGTGACAAGAAGCGAGGCGAGCAGCTTGAGAATCTGCAGCTCAAACTTCATGAGTTGCAGCTTCAGAGAGAGGAAGAAGCCGCAGAGAGAAGATCATCCTCCAAGGTGGAAGCCCGCTACGTCCTCATTGGATTAAAAGGGCACCGCATACGAGTTTCGAACACGGGTGGCACCACCGTAACCAATGTTACCTGTGAGTATGACGAGAATGCCGGACCCTATGCTTTCATACAGGATAAAGAGCCTTACGAGCGGCTCGAACCTGGCGAGAGCTTCGATGAAACCATCTTCTTTGCCGACGGCTCTACCAGCAAATTCATGGTCAAGACGCACTGGATCGGGGAAGATGGCAAAGAACGCAGCAGGGATAACATCGTCTCTGTTTAGCCAGTTGGCGCGTTAGGAAGCGGGAGCGTCGCTAGGCGATAGAATATGGGGGAAGGCGGAGCACGCCCCGACGGAAACGACGGGACACGGCTCCGCCTTTTCCATGCCTTTGTGACGTGCCGCGAGAATCCACCGTGAGAGAACTGACGAGTTTCACGGGGGTGATACGCATGGCAAGGCGTCCGAAGCTGACGCAGGAGATGTCTGACGAGGCGATCCGCCGCAAGGCGGACGGCCTTTCCAACGGCGACATCGTCTGCGCCCTGGGGATCCACGAACCGCCGCGAAGGGCAGACGGCGCAGCCGGCTGACCTGAGCCGGGAGCAACACGCAGGCGGAGCTGGCTGGCCCGAGCCGCGGAGCAATACACAGCCGGAGCGGCGGGCATGGCCGTGAGTGACGCTCTCCGCGCAGGGCGGGGCGGTTTCCGAGCCGTGCGCGCAACAGAGCGGAGGCGGGTGGGCTGCGGGCGACCTTGGATTGGCAGCGGGTGGTGGTGGGATGTGGCACCTCGTAGCTGCACCGCTCTTCTCGTCGTGTTCTCAATATAGGCTACGCATTGTAAAATAAGAGTTTACAGGCAATTGTAATACACCGGTATCACTCCCATTTACCTCGAAGGAGCCTATATGGCTATAGCGGCGCCCAAATCATATGACACCTCGCTCGGCGAGCTTCTCGAAGGGGTTGGCAAGGGGACGCATCAGCTCCCGGAGTTCCAGCGTGGCTGGACGTGGGATGACGGGCGCATCAGGAACATCATCGCGAGCTTGACGCAGGGGTATCCGATGGGAGCCCTCATGAGGCTCGAGTGCGGCGGCAGCGAGGTGAGGCTGAAGTACCGCGCCTTCGAGGGAACGCACGGCATCTCCCGCGAGCCCAACTACCTCGTTCTCGACGGCCAGCAGCGTCTCACCTCGCTCTACTGCTCGCTTTTCGGGAAAGACCCCGTCAGCACCTCGAACGAGCGCGGCCAGAAGCTCAGCCGCTTCTACTACCTCAACATGCGCAGGTGCCTCGATCCGGAGGAAGACCGCGAGGATGCGATTGCCTCCATATCGGACAAGCGCGTCGTCACCGAGGACATCGGCCGCAAGATCGTCCTCGACCTCACGAGCCGCGAGCGCGAAATCGAGGAGCTCATGTTTCCCGCCAATCTCGTTTTCGACTCCCAGGGGCGTGACGACTGGTTTACAGGGTTCATTGAACACTATGGTCTCAAGTCCGAAGAGTACGCCCTTTGGAAGGATTTCAAAGAGAATGTCCTCAGGACGATGGAGGACTACAAGATTCCGGTCATCACCTTGGACAAGACGACGCCCCGTGAGGCGGTCTGCAAGGTCTTCGAGAACGTGAACACGGGAGGTGTCTCTCTTACCGTGTTCGAACTCGTGACGGCTGCCTTCGCCACTTATGACTTCGACCTGCGTGGGAATTGGAACAAGGTCGTGCGCCCGCGTATTTGCGCCGAAAGCAAGGACATCAGAACGGATCTCATGCAGGGCGTCGACGAGACCACGTTTCTGACCTCCATGACGCTCTACACGACGTATCGCGCGAAGCGCGCCGGCACCAAGGGCAGCACCAGCTGCAAGAAGAAGGACGTTCTGGCGCTGCGCTACGAGGACTACGTCGCCAACCTGGACGCGCTGTTGGACGGGTTCGACATGGCGCGCGATTTGCTCATCGGCGAGTGCGTCTTCCGCATGCGCGACCTTCCCTATACGACGCAGCTCATCCCTCTCGCGGCCACCTGCGCCTACATCGGGCGCAAGGCGTTCGACCGGCAGCCCGTGAAGGCAATCCTCCGCCGGTGGCTGTGGTGCGGGATCTTCGGGGAGATGTACGGTGGCGCCAACGAGACGCGTTACGCCAACGACATCGAGGACCTGGTTGCGGCGATAGAGGGCGCCGACTCGCAGATGCGCACCGTGAACGCCGCCTACTTCCAGTCCACGCGCCTGCTGGGCCTTCAGACCAGAAACAGCGCCGCCTATAAGGGGGTCATGGCCCTCGTGTTCCGCGAGAACTGCCTCGATTTCGTCAACGGCGCACCAATGACCATGGTGAAGTCGATGGAGACCCCGCCGGACATCCACCACATCTTCCCGCGTGCGTACTGTGAGAGGACGGGGCTCGAACGGACGAAGTGGAACTCCATCGTGAACAAGACCCCGCTCATCGCGCGCACTAACCGGGAGATCGGGGGTGTTGCCCCTTCGAAGTACCTGCCGAAGATCATGAAGGATGAGTAGATCGACGGTGATGAGCTCCGTAGGCGTGTTGAGTCGCACCTCATCGACTACGACGCCCTCGCCGCCGATGACTTCGACGCGTTCTTCCTAGATCGCGCGAAGAGGCTCCTCGACGTCATCGAGCAGGCAATGGGCAAGGAGGTGCCCGACCGGGCATCTGACGAAACAGTAGCGGCGTTCGGTCACGTCCTGAACTGACCGTAGCGCATGCCCCGCAGGAGCAGGAGGGCGATGCGCTACGTGCCCTCGATACCACAAGCCCATCTTATTCGAATCAAGGAGTCGCCGCGATGGAACCTCATAACGTTGCAAAGTACGCTCGCAAGCTGAGGCTTGCGATCGAGGAACGTGGTGCCGCCGCACTCGAGCGCGACGACTGGGCGGCGCGCTTCCAGGAGTTTGGCTTCGAGATGGATTGCGGTCACTCGTATGAGGAGCTTTACGGGCTCGCCTTGCATGATGCACAGGGCCTCAGGCGCGAGCTTGCGCGCATCGACAATGTACAGACGCTCGGCAACGCGGTCTTCTCGCAGTGCCGGTACATTACGCATTGGTCGATGGGACCTTGCGAGCGAGAGCTCGACTGGCTGGAAATCGCGCTTGGACGTCTCGAGGAGCTCGCCCACGACGCATAGTCGTCGACCGACTCGCGGGACGGTATCGGCACCAGGCTGCTTCGCGTTTGCGCACCACTCATCGAGTAGCCATAGGCTGCTTTGGTAAAATCGGAGAAGCTACCAAGACTGGCTTTTAACTGGAGATCGTTCGTCTATTTCCTCTGTGAGAAAGGGTTCCGTCCGAATCGAACGAAACCCTTTCTTGACCTGCGGAAATGTCAGTTTTTGGAAGATGGTGTTGAGAAGCGTCAGACCCCGAAAATCACTCCCACTCAATCGTCGCGGGCGGCTTGGACGTGATGTCGTAGCACACGCGGTTGGCGCCGGGGACCTCGGCAACGATGCGGCCGGAGATGCGGGCCAGCACGTCGTAGGGCAGCTTGGCCCAGTCGGCGGTCATGGCATCGCTGGACTCGACGGCGCGCAGGATGATCGGGCGCTGATAGGTGCGCTCGTCACCCATAACGCCGACGGACTTGATGTCAGGCAGAACCGCGAAATACTGCCAGCAGCTGTGCTCGGAGTTGCGCTCGCCGGTCTGCTCAAACAGGCGCTGGTTGTAGGCATCGAGCTCCTCGCGTACGATAGCGTCGGCGTTCTTGAGGATCTCGAGCTTCTCCTTGTCGACCGCACCGATGATGCGGATGGCCAGACCCGGGCCCGGGAAGGGCTGACGGAACACGATGTGACCCGGCAGGCCGAGCGCTAGACCAAGCGCGCGGACCTCGTCCTTAAAGAAGTGGTCGAGCGGCTCAATAAGGTCGAAGTGCACGCCCTCGGGGAACGGGATCAGGTTGTGATGGCTCTTGATGGTGGCCGTCTTGCCGCCCGTCTTGCGAGCGCCAGACTCGATGATGTCGGGGTAGATGGTGCCCTGAGCCAGGTACTTGACCGGCTTGCCATCGGTCTCGAGCTGCTGCGCCACGGCGAAGAACTCTTTCCAGAACTGCGTACCGATGATGCGGCGCTTCTCCTCGGGCTCGGTCACGCCGGCCAGAAGCTCGGCATAACGGTCCTCGGCGTGGACGTGGATAAAGTCGACATCGAACTGCTTGGTGAAGACCTCTTCCACCTGCTCGGGCTCGCCCTTGCGCAGCAGGCCGTGGTTGATGAACACGCAGGTCATCTGCTTGCCCACGGCGCGGGCGCCCAGCGCAGCCACGACGGAGGAGTCGACGCCGCCGGACAGGGCCAGAATCACGCGGTCGTCGCCGACCTTCTCGCGGAACTCGGCCGTCATGGTCTCGACCAGGTTGTCCATGCTCCAGTTGGGCTCCAAGCCGCAGATCTCAAACAGGAAATTGCTCAGCAGCTGCTGACCGTACTCGGAGTGCTTGACCTCGGGATGGAACTGCGTGGTGTAGATCTTGCGCTCAACGCACTCCATGGCGGCAACCGGGCACACGTCGGTGCTGGCGGTAACGGTAAAGCCCTCGGGCACCTCGGACACGGCGTCGCGGTGGCTCATCCACACGGTCTGCTCCATGGGCGTGGAGTTAAAGAGCTTGGCGCCGGCCGTGCGCGTGATGGTGGCGCGGCCGTACTCGCCCACCTCGGAGTGGCCGACCTTGCCGCCGAGCGTCACAGCCGTGATCTGATGGCCGTAGCAAAAGCCCAGGACGGGAAGACCCAGATCAAAGATGGCAGGATCGATAGACGGAGCGTCCTCGGCATACACGGAAGCCGGGCCGCCGGAAAGGATGAGCGCAGAGGCGTTCATCTCGCGAATCTCATCGGCCGAGATGTCGCAGGGGACAATCTCGGAATACACGTTGAGGTCGCGGACGCGACGGGCAATGAGCTGACCGTACTGCGCACCAAAGTCGAGTACGAGGACCTTTGCGGAAGCCTTTTGATCCATGGTTTCCCCCTCTTGTTGGCGGGGAGCCGGTGCCCACCCGCATGAATGAACGAAAATAACTTCCATAGTGTACACGTTATATGGGGTTTCTCGTCCCTCGCAGCCATCAGCGCACGGCAAACGCACGACCTGGGCCCCTATTTGACGGCAATTGAAGTGTTACCAGACGTTACAGATGATGTAATACGTTTGAACATTGGACGCCCTGTGCCACAATACTGCCGAACGACTCCGCCTCTGCGGCGGCAAATACGATAGGAATACTAGCATGAAGCGCATCCTTCTCATCGCCACGGGCGGCACCATCGCATCGACCGAGGACGGCAACGGCCTCTCCCCCGCCCTGACCGGTGAGGAGCTCGCCCAGAGCGTCCCCGAGATCTCGGACCTCTGCGAGCTCGACGTCATGCAGCCCATGAACATCGACAGCACCAATATGCGCCCCAGTGACTGGATGCGTATCCGCGACGCCATCGTCGAGGGTTATGCCGACCATGACGGTTTCGTGATTCTGCACGGCACCGACACCATGAGCTACACCGCAGCAGCGCTTTCCTACCTGATCCAGGACAGCCCCAAGCCCATCGTGCTCACCGGCTCGCAAAAGCCCATGGGCAACCCCTTTACCGACGCCAAGCTCAATCTGTATCAAAGCCTGCTCTATGCGCTCGACGAACACTCGCACGACGTCTCGATCGTGTTTGGCGGCGTAGCCATTGCCGGCACGCGCGCCCGCAAACAGCGCACCATGAGCTTTAACGCGTTCATTAGCGTTAACTATCCGCCCATCGCCTATATCCGCAACGACCGCATCGTGCGCAACGGGCTTCACGGCACGCATCAGGGCGAAAACCCGGTGCGTTTCTACGACAGTATCGACCCGCGTGTGTTTGTCCTTAAGCTCACGCCCGGCGTAAACCCGGGCATCCTCGACGCCCTTGCCGATAGCTACGACGCCGTGATTCTGGAGACCTTTGGCATTGGCGGTATCCCCGAATTTGGTGAGTCGGGCGAGTCGTTCCAAGAGGCGATTTTCCGCTGGGTCGATTCGGGCCGCACCGTCGTTATGACCACGCAGGTCCCCGAAGAGGGCCTCGATCTGGGCGTTTATGAGGTCGGCCGTGCTTACGCCGATCATCCGGGCATTCTGCGCGGCGACGACATGACCACCGAGACGCTCGTGGCCAAGACCATGTGGGCACTCGGCCAGTCACGCGATGCCGCCGAGATCCAGCGCCTGTTCTACAGCCAAGTCAACCACGATCGCATCCCGATGGCGTAATTCAGTTGTCGACGGGTATCCCCTATTCGATGCCCTCGAGAAGCTCTGACACCGTCATGCCGAGTGCGGGCGCGATCTTAAATAGAACCTTGAGCGTGAAATTTGCCGTCCCGCCTTCGATTCGGTCGAGGTAGGGTCGGCTGATTCCTGTCGCCACACAAAAATCAACCTTGGAGATGCCAAGGTCTCTGCGTGTCTCTTCGACCCGCCTGCCAAGAATCTGTTCCGCGCGTTCGTCCATGCAGACGAGTTTGAAATGGAGCCGAACATAAACGTAAACTATAGTTTACGTTTTGCCGAATACACAGGAGTTTTCTATGTCGGGTTCTTCGGTCCGCATGCACCGAACTACGCTTCGCACAAACAGCGCACCGCCCAAGCTCGTCGTCGTTGAAGCTGAATGCCTTTCACCCGATGAGCGCACAGCATTTGCATTGCTATCGAGTCGCGTCGCCGCCGTTCTGGTCCCTTGCCCGGCGCAAGGCGAACTTGCCATCCAATGCCAGGCGCACAGCTGCTCACTCAATCAGGCTGCCGTAATCGCAACCAGCCAACACGGTCTGCCCCTTCTCCTGGAAGCCGGTATCGCACTCGCCCTTCGCGGCGCCGGATACGAAAACGAGGCCGCCGCCGATATGGTCTTTAAACCACGATCGAGCGGCGGCCTCGCAGCAGCCATTGAATATGCGTGCAGGCTCGTTGCCTAAAAGGACAGGCTAGAAGCCAAAGCCAAAGCCCGTTCCAGTAATCGCCGAGTACATAAAGTAAACGTTGATCACGTTGAGGAACGCACCCGTGATGCAACCGTTGCGCAGGTAGCGCTCGCACACGATGCGCGCCATGGCGGCGGAGTCATCATTGTTTTTAGCCTGGCGTCCTGCCGTAAAGTACGTCGCCACGCTCAATAGCAGATTGAGCACCGGCAGTGCCAGCAACTCATAGCTCTTGCCCCAACGCGTCACCTCGCCAGCGGCATTAAACTTTGTTGCCACCTCGGGACCAATGTTGGGGATAACACACGCTGCAACCACCAGCGGAAGCACCGCAAGCACGAGCAGCGCGACACCCATGTAGCCAGCTTTTTTGCCGTATTTAAACATATGCGTCGTCCTTACACGTTAAAGCGGAAGTGCACGACGTCGCCATCGGCCATGACATAGTCCTTGCCCTCAATACGCAGCTTGCCGGCGGCCTTGGCGCCCTGCTCACCGCCGAGCTCGATGTAGTCGTCATAACCAATGACCTCAGCCTTAATAAAGCCGCGCTCAAAATCGGTGTGGATGACGCCGGCGGCCTGCGGGGCGGTCGCGCCCTGACGAACCGTCCAGGCCTTGACCTCCATCTCGCCGGCCGTAAAGAACGACTGCAGACCGAGCAGCTTATAGGCCGCCTGCGCGAGCACGTCCAGACCGGGCTGCTCCAGGCCCAGGCTCTCCAGGTAGTCGGCGGCGTCCTCGGGATCGAGCTCGGAAAGCTCGGCCTCAATCTTGGCGCAGATGGGCAACGGCTTGACGCCATCGATGGGCGCCAGGTCGTCGTTGAGCATATCCTCGTCCACGTTGGCCACATACAAGATGGGCTTCATGGTGAGCAGGAACAGCCCCTTGGCGGCGGCACGCTCCTCGTCGGTCATCTCCATGGATGCGGCGCGCTTGCCCTCGTTGAGCCAGGCAAGCAGGCGCTTGGCGACCTCGAACTTGGGCATGAGCTCCTTGTCGCGCTTGGCCTCCTTCTCGAGCTTAGGCAGCTGCTTCTCGAGCGTGCCCATGTCGGCCAGGATGAGCTCGGTCATGATGGTGTCGGCATCGCCGGCGGGATCGACGAACTCGCCCGTGCGGCCCACCTCACGCATGACGTTGGGGTCCTTAAAGTAGCGCACGACCTCGCAGATGGCATCGGTCTCGCGAATGTTGGCCAAGAACTGGTTGCCCAGGCCCTCGCCCTCGTTGGCGCCCTTCACCAGACCTGCGATGTCGACGAACTCGACCGTCGCCGGCACAATGCGGCCCGGGTTAACGATGTCGGCAAGCTTTTGCAAGCGGCTATCGGGCACGTCGACGATACCCACGTTGGGGTCGATCGTGGCAAACGGGTAGTTGGCGGCAAGGCCGGTCTTTTTGGTAAGCGCGGTGAACAGCGTCGACTTGCCCACGTTGGGCAGGCCCACGATACCGATGGAAAGGGACACGACAGCTCCTTTTGGTACAGGTACTTCAAACCGTATAAGTATAGCGCCGCCGCAGCATCCGGGCGAATCCGGACACCGCGGCGGCGCAAATGAAGCAGAGATAGAGCTCGCTGACTAGTCCGCGAGCTTCTCCACCTGATCGAGCATCTTGTCAAGCTTGGCCTTTGCCTCGGCCTTGGCCTTCTGGGCCTCTTCGTGGGCCTTGGCCTTCTGAGCGGCCTTTTCCTCGGCCTCGGGGTCGACAACGACCAGATTGGACGCATCGTGCTCGACCAGCTTGAGCGCATGCTCGGGGCACACCTTGACGCAGGCTCCGCAACCTAGGCAATACGTGGACTCCAGTGCAAAGCGACCGCTTCCCACCAAATCGCAGGCAAACGTGGGGCACACGTTGACGCACTCGCCGCACGACGTGCACTTGTCAAAATCGCATTCCGGTGTGCTCACCTGCATATTCTGGGCAAGCTCGGGGTGGTTCTGCAACGTCGAGAGCACCAGCTGCCGCCCGTGCGTAAGCGTACGGCGACGCTTGGTCGTCGTGGTGCCGCACATGGTGTTGAGCGTACGCTCAAGCTGCGTGATCTGGTGACGGTGAGCCTTCAACTTCTGCGTCACCGAGGCCAGCGCCGCCGTCGCCGGATTGAGCTTGGTCACCGTCAGGCCCGTGGTGCGGGCAATCTTATCCATGTACTCCTTGCGCTCGTACTCGCGGCGCTTATGGCATTTGAGGCTCTTGGGGTCGACCTCCAGGCCCATGCCCGTACCCGCCCACTCCTCGGCGGTAGCAATGGCCTCGCCCAGAATGTCCTCGCCACCGGTGTTGCGGCACTTATCGCATACGCCCAGTGGCAGGTAGACGCTCACGTTGGGATAGTCCGCCAGTACCGAGAACCAGGTCTCGGCCGTAATATCGCCCACGCAGGCAACGACGACCTCGTTTTCGCGCGGCATGCGCTTGAGGGCGCGTGTGCAGGTGACGTAGGCGGTCTCGTGGCTCGTAGCAGCGGAGACGATATCGTCATACAGGTTTTTAGGCGCCAGGCGCGGCGAGATGATCGCCTCGGTCGGACAGGCAGCGGCGCACAGGCCGCACTTGCGACAGGAGTCGAGGATCTCGATGGCGTCTTCCTCGACCTCGATAGCGTTGACCGGGCACACGTCCATGCACGCGGTGCAACCGCTCTTTTCGTTTTTGCAGGTCAAGCACGGAATGGTGTTGCCGCGCGGGCGCTCCTTGTAGTCGGCAGGATTCCACTGCGGCGCCGACGGATCGAGTGCATCGGTCACACCGCCAAGCGGGTTTTTAAGAAAGTCGAAACCCTTGCTGATCTCGATAATGTCATCAAACAGATCGTGTTCCTGCGCCATGCGCGGCCCCTCCCTGAGCAGTGCAAACAAGCAAGAGATAATGATACGCTATCGGCCCACGCCTCGGGCAAATTACACGCGGCGCACCTTTGAGGCAAATAGCCTATGCCTATCGCCGCCTCGATTGCACAAGGTCGATCAAGCGCCTAGCTATGCCTCGCGCATGAGCTGCACGAGCTTTTGTCTGGTCACCTTGGCCTGTTCGTTAGCCATATTGCGTTCGTTTCTAAAGGCCGCATCTGCAACGCTCATCAGGTCGGCATCGGTAATCTC
>CALKBB010000391.1 GCA_937989795.1 uncultured Collinsella sp.
AACCTGGTGGTCAAGTAAGCATTGCGCGCCTAGCTGACGCATAAAAGACGAGGGGCGATCCGGCTGGGTCGCCCCTCGTTTTGCGTTATATGTCATGCTTGGCTTGTGCCGAGCGTTATCCTCTACGGAATGTGCACCAGGTCCCTAAAGTAGACGTTGCCGCTTTGTTCCTCAAACATCCAGATGTTGAGGTAGATGTCGTTGAGGTCGTTGTTCACGTCAAAGTCCGGATCGTCGAAGGTGCCTACAAAGGTGAGCATCGCGGTCGTTTCTTCGCCTGCGGCGACGGGTTGGCGCATGCGCACGTCGCGGACGACACCGTTGACGTAGGCATAAGCATCGACATCGCCAAACATCATGTCGACATCGGTGTTGTTTGTTATCGCAAAGACCAGCACGGCGTCGCCGTAGCCATCCGTGTCCTTGCCCACGCAGGTAACATGGACGTTCTCGTCTGCCTCAAGGTCGATGGGGAACTGTTCTTGAGGGTCGGGACCTAAACCCTGGGGATCGACTATATCTTCGTCTATTTTGTCGAAACGCTCCGAAGGCGTCGTTTTCTCGATGGCCTTGGTGCTGCCGAGGTCCGGCTCGCATTGTCCGGTTTTACCATCGATGTTGTTGCAGCCCGCCAGAGCGAACGAGCAGGCAGCGACGACGAGCGCGGTCGCGCAGAGGGTGCCTAGGCGTTTCATGGTGCCTCCTTGCCGTAGAGATACTGGAAGGTTGTACGGTCAATGCGTGCGGCAGGCTTTCTCGCTACAGAATGCCTCTCAGCTCTAGTCTGGCCGATGTGTGCCCAGGGATGGAATGCCCATAGGGCCCGATTCGGTCGGCGCGCTGGGACGCATGGCCCGTTTTGGGGCTTTTGGGGAGCACCGCACAGGAGTCCTCGCCTAATTGTCCTATTCTTGTGGAGAAGCTGTGGGCGCGCTGACCTGCGAATTTCTTTGACGCTTGCACGTTTTCGCAGGTATTGGTATAGTTTGCTTGCAAATGAAGTAGTAATTGAAAGAAGTGGGGTTTCGGCCCCGCTTCTTTTTTGTATGGATGGAGGTGCCGCAATGGTCAAGACCAAGACCGAGCAGGCGATCATCGACGCGCTCGAGGCCGTCGCTCCCCAGCACGATGTCGACATTGTCGACGTTGAGCTCGTGGGCGCCACCAAGGCCCCCTGCGTGCGTGTGCGTATCGAGGGTGCCGAGGGTCAGAGCCTGTCGCTCAACGACGTCACGGCCAATACCAAGTGGGTCGGCGACGTGATCGAGGAGCTCGACCCCATTTCTTCGAGCTATACGCTCGAGGTGTCGAGCCCGGGTATGGCGCGCCCGCTGCGCCGCCCGCGCGACTTTGCCCGCTTTGTGGGCGAGGACTGTGAGCTCACCTCCACTGCCACCGAGGGCCGTCGCAAGTACTCCGGCAAGATTGCCGCCGCGACCGAGACGAACGTGACCCTCGAGCTCGAGGACGGCGAGTCCGTCACCCTCGATTTCTGTGATGTTAAAAAGTGCAAGTTGAAGCCCACCTATGACTTCAAGCCCGCGAAGGAAGGAAACTAACATGGCAGCATCCGACATGATGTCCGCCCTGATGGAGCTTTGCCAGGAGAAGCACATCGACCAGCTCTACCTGATCGACCGCCTGGAGCAGTCGCTCGCCAAGAGCTATGCCGAGATCCTGCATCTTGAGTGGGGCGCCAAGGTGACCATCGACCGCACCACCGGCAAGATTTACGTCTACCGCCTGGAGCCGATCGACGATTCCATGGACGAGGAGGGCAACTTCACCGAGTTCGAGGAGATCGACGTCACCCCCAAGAACACGAGCCGCATCGCCGCCCAGCACGCCAAGGCCGAGATCAACGCCATCGTGCGTAACTCCGCCCGCGAGCAGATCTACGAGGAGTTCTCCGGCCGCATCGGTGACCTCATCAGCGGTACCGTGCTGCAGTCCACGCCCGACTTTACGATCGTCAAGATCCGCGATGGCGTCGAGGCCGAGCTGCCGCACTTTGACCAGCGCCGTTACGAGAACGAGCGCAACGAGCGTCCGATGGGCGAGCGCTACCTGCACAACCAGCACATCAAGGCCGTGATTATCGACGTGCGCGATCCCAACTCCAACCTGCAGCCGGTTCGCGGCGAGCACAGCCGTCCGCCGATTGTCATCTCCCGTACCCACCCCGAGCTCATGCGTCGTCTGTTTGAGCAGGAGGTGCCCGAGATCTATGAGGGCACCGTCCAGATCAAGTCGATCGCCCGCGAGCCCGGCCAGCGCTCCAAGGTCGCCGTCCACTCGCTCGACGACCGTCTGGATCCCGTGGGCGCCTGCGTCGGCCCCAAGGGCAGCCGTGTTCGCGCTGTCGTGGGCGAGCTCCGTGGCGAGCGTGTCGACGTCATCCTGTGGGATGCCGATCCGGCCGTCTACGTCGCCAACGCCCTGTCGCCTGCCAAGGTCACCCGCGTCCTCATCGACGAGGAGAAGGCCTACGCCGGCGTCATCGTGCCCGACGACCAGCTTTCGCTCGCCATCGGCAAGGAGGGCCAGAACGCCCGCCTCGCCGCCCGCCTGACCGGCTGGCACATCGACATT
>CALKBB010000392.1 GCA_937989795.1 uncultured Collinsella sp.
GCCGATGGCGATCGACGCAGCGCCCAGGCAAGCGCAATCATCAAACGCATCGGCGGCGACGATGCGGGCCTCATCCGACTCGCCCGCGAAAAAAATACGCGCGAGCTCGTGGGAGGCCAGCATCATCGAACACCGCCGATCGCCTGCGGAAAGACATGTTCCATAACAAAGCGACCGCCCTCGATACGGGAGAGTGCCTTGAGCCCGCCATCGAGCACGAGCGCAAACGGCGCCTTCGACGCATCGAAGCCCACAAGCGCGCGCTCATTAGGAATACGGCGTCCGCACAGCAGATCATCGGCAAGGTCGCCCGGCAAGTCGACGCGTGTGGCGCCCAGTGCCGCAATGGGATCCAGGGCAAAGCCGGCAGCGGACTCGGCAGAAAGCTCCTCGACCGCATGGCAGGCACCGATGGAAACAACACCGGAGGCCGTACGACGCAGCGCGGAAATATGTGCCGCGTTGTCGCAGGCACGACCTAGGTCGCGAGCGAGCGCACGGATATAGGTGCCCTTGCTCACGGAAAACGCCGCGGTCCAAACGCAAGCGTCGCCCTCGCCGCTCACGGCAATCAGGTCGGCGGAATATACCTCGACCGGACGCGGGGGCAACTCAACGGCATTGCCCTCGCGCGCAGCCTTATAGGCGCGCACGCCGTTGACAGAAATGGCCGAAAACGCCGGCGGCACCTGCATCTGAGGGCCCAACATAGCGCACAGGCGCTCGCGGGCATAGGCCGGATCGCGCAGGTCGGTGGCAATGGGCACTGTGCGGACGGCCTCGCCTTCCGCATCATCGGTATTGGTCTCGACGCCAAACGAAATGTCGGCGACGTAGCTTTTGGTATCGAGCGTGAGCATGCCCAGCAGACGCGTGGCCTGGCCCACGCCCACCACCATGACACCCGATGCCATGGGGTCGAGCGTTCCGGCATGACCGACGCGCCGCTCATGGAGGGCGCGTCGGCATTGCGAAACAACGTCATGAGACGTGCAGCCCACCGGCTTATCGACGGCGAGCAGCATATTCAGTTGAGAAGGCGTACGACGAGCCATGTACCATCCAAAATGTTAGAGCTCGACGGTCACCGAAGCGGGATCCTCCCCTACCAGCTCGGCCAGCATGGGAAGTGCCACGGCGAGCGTCTCGCGAATCGTTCCGTTGTTGGAAAAGCCGGCGGCGGCATGATGCCCGCCACCGCCAATCTCTCCCGCATCAACTACGCCGTCACCTGCTGCGTGGGCGGACTGCTGGCCAT
>CALKBB010000393.1 GCA_937989795.1 uncultured Collinsella sp.
GCAAAGGCTTGGCCGTCATCATCCCCTGCCACAACGAGGCCGTCACCATCGGCAAGGTGGAGCGCCGCCAGGGCAAGGGCAACGTCGTGCGCCAGATGATGCGCGACATCGACGCCGAGGCCTACCTCATGGTCGACGGCGACGACACCTACCCCGCCGAGGCGGCCAAAGCCCTCTGCGAGCCCATCCTTAACGGCACGGCCGACATGACCGTAGGCGACCGCCTTTCCAACGGCACCTACTCCGAGGAGAACAAGCGCGCCTTCCATGGCTTTGGCAACAACCTAGTTCGCGCCATGATCAAGTGGATCTATGGCTACAGCTTCGATGACGTCATGACCGGCTACCGCGCCATGAGCCGCCCGTTTGTTAAAACCTTCCCTGTGCTTTCCGAGGGCTTCCAAATCGAAACCGAGCTCTCGATCCACGCCGTCGACCACCGCTGGCGCATCAAAGATGTGCCCATCGAGTACCGAGACCGTCCGGAAGGCTCCGAGTCCAAGCTCAATACCGTGAGCGACGGCATTAAAGTCGTTGCGATGATCGGCACGCTGTTCAAGGACTACCGCCCGCTGAAGTTCTTCAGCCTCGTCGCGCTTCTGTTTGCGGTGATCGGCCTCGCCCTGGGCATGCCCATAGTTGTCGAGTATTTCCAGACCGGCCTCGTTCCGCGCTTCCCCACCGCCATACTCGCCGCGTCGTTTATGTTCCTGTGCAGCCTGAGCCTTGCAACCGGATTCATCCTGGATTCTGTAGCAAAGGTCGAAAAAAAGCAGTGGGAGGTCAACGTGTACAGCAAATACGCCTACGACGACCAGCCCGGCCACCCTACTTCCAATCCAAACGAGAGGTAAACCACCATGCCGCTCATCTCCATTGTCGTGCCGTGCTACAACGAGCAGGAATCGCTTCCGATCTTTCTTAAAGAGCTCGATGGCGTCGTTCGCATCATGACCCAGCAAGACCCCTGCATCTCCTTTGAAGCCGTCCTCATCGACGATGGCTCGGCAGACAAAACGCTTTCCGTCATGAAAGCAGAAGCCGCGGCGGTGCATCCATACGCCATCCACTGGCACTCTTTCTCACGCAACTTTGGCAAGGAGGCAGCACTGTTTGCCGGACTCCAACATGCAAAGGGTGACTATGTCGCCACCATGGACGCCGACATGCAGGACCCGCCCTCGCCGCTGCCGCAGATGTACGAGATCTTGCAAACCGAAGCCTACGACAACGTCGCTACGCGCAGGACCACCCGCAAAGGCGAGCCTCCGATCAGGTCGTTCTTCGCCCGCATGTTCTACAAGATCATCAACCGCATTTCCAATGCGGACATCGTCGACGGCGCACGCGACTTTAGGCTCATGAAGCGCCCCATGGTTAACGCCATCGTCTCCATGGGCGAATATAACCGATTCTCCAAGGGCATTTACGGCTGGGTCGGCTTCAAGACTAAATGGCTCCCCTACGTAAACGTCAACCGCGTAGCCGGCGAGACCAAGTGGAGCTTTTGGTCGCTGCTCCTCTATTCCATCGACGGCATCGTCGCGTTTTCCACGGCGCCGCTCTCCCTCGCCGCCCTTACGGGTATCGTTTTCTGCCTCATCGCCATTCTGGGATTCGTCGTCATCCTGGTCAAAACACTCGTTTGGGGCGATCCCGTCGGCGGATGGCCGTCGCTCGCCTGCCTCATAACGCTGTTTGGCGGCATGCAGCTTCTGTGCTTAGGAATCATCGGTGAATACTTGGCAAAAGCCTACTTGGAAACCAAGCGACGTCCCATCTATATCATTCGAGAATCCAACGAGGAATCTGATGACACGGTCCAATAAATGCACGTTCAAGAATGTAGCATTCTATGCTGCCTGCTTTGCGTTTACCGTCGCGCTCTTTGTCGCACTTGCAGCGACGGGGCACGTCTACCCCTTTGGCGACAACTCGTTTCTCGTTAGCGACCTCAAGTACCAGAACATCGACTTCTTTGCTTGGTTCCGGCGCGTCCTTTTGGGCGAGGAGAATCTTCGCTACTCCTTTTCTCAGGGACTGGGCATGAACACGTGGGGGCTCTACAGCTACTATCTCGCCAGCCCCTTTAACCTGCTCTGCGTACTGTTTCCTCAAGACAAGCTGACGCTCTTTGTGTTTGTTATCAGCGCGCTCAAACTTGGCTGCATTCACATTAGCAGTGCCTGGTATGTACAAAAGCGCTTCGGACTATCCAAGCCCGCAGCATTCCTACTTTCCCTCTCGTTCACATTTTGCAGCTGGACCATCAGCAACCTGCGCAACCCGCTCTGGATCGATTGCCTCATCCTGCTGCCCATCTGCGCCTACGGATGCCACGAGCTCATCCGTAAGCAGCGCATGATCCGCCTCGTCATCGCAACGGCGCTCAATGTCATGTTCTGCTGGTATACGGCCTACATCAGCATCCTGTTCCTCTGCATCTTCGTATTGGTCGAATTTATCGATTATGTTACAGAAGAAGGATTTAGCTGGAAGCTCACGCTCGATCGGGCCCTGCGATTCGCCGGGGGTATCGCGCTTGGACTGCTCCTGTCCGCATGGACCTTTTTGCCGACCATCCTTGCCATGTCCAAGGGCG
>CALKBB010000394.1 GCA_937989795.1 uncultured Collinsella sp.
AGAAACTCGCGAAACTCTGGCTCAAGGCATTGGGTGTGCTGCTCCTATGCATGATCGTCATAGTCGCGGTTGCCAATGCGACCGGCGTCGTCGATACCTCCGCTACCTAAAAGAAAAGGGCCCCATTGGGGCCCTTTGCAGTTGCACTTAGATGCGGTTCATCTGAGCGGCGACTTTGTTGTACCAGTCCTGCCACGTGGGCGGGCAGTACTTTTTGGCTGCTGCCGGGGTAAGGGTGGAGCCGTAGTTGGCGCCCAGATAGGCAACGTGAGCGGAGATGCCCTCGCTCCAGCTGCCAAAGCTGCGCCAACCGCCGCCACGGGCACTCCAGCCCCAGGCGTTGTAAGAATTGGCGCAATAAGCGCCCTTGGTGCTCTCGATGCAGGCGATGGCGGGGGACCAACGGGGGTCGACACCGGTATTCCAAGCGGCGACGGCAAAGTTATAGCCCTGGCCTGCCATGGGGGAGCCGGCGAGATAATTGTCGATGCGGCTCGTCCACTCATTAATGAACGAATCGTAATCGGAGCTACCGGTATTGGCGTTGTTCACCGTGGTGTCGATGGTGGTGTTGGTGTTGGTGGCCTGGCTGCTGGAATTGCTGCCGCTTACGCCCTCGCCCGAGAGCTTCTCGGCGGCAGCGGCCTTATCGGCCTCAAGCTTGGCAAGCTCGGCGGCATTTTCCTGCTCGGCTTTTGCCTGTGCCTCGCTGCGGAGCTGCTGGGCCTGAGCCAACGCATCCTCGGCGTTTTTCTGCTCTGCCTCAAGCTGAGACTTGGCCTGCTGGAGCTCAGCCTTGTTCTGCTCGAGTTCGGTTTGCATGTTATTGAGCTGTTCGATCTCGTCGACGCTCGAGCTCGTGATCTGGTTGGTGTATTTGCAGGTCGTGATGAACTCACCCAGGCTCTGCGCGTTGACCAGGAAGCTCACGATGGGATTGGTGCCCTTCTGATACTTGTACAGATCGCGCATGGCGGAGCTTGCCTTGGCCTGCTGCTCGGGAAGCTTAGCCTCGATTTCCTCGATGCTTGCCTCATTGGAGTCAATCTGCTTTTGCAGGTCATCGAGTTTGGTGCGGGCGTCGTTGTAGGCGCTCGTGGCGGCTTCGATCTTCTGCTGGGCTGCGGAAAGCTGGTCCTGCGTTGCCTGCGAGGCGGCATACGCCGCAACGGGGGAGAGCATCGGCGTGGCCGTCAGCGCAACGGCGAGCGCGGCGCTCGTGATGATACGAGCCGGCGTCGACGCAATGAGCGCTGCGGTGCGATGATTCGAATGCTGCATCCAGTCCCTCTGCAATCAATCGTAGGTTATGGTTCGAACGGTATTCTACTACTGCTTTCGACCTCAACTTGAACCTTAAAGGTTCTAAAGGGTCAAGTTGAACTTGAGGCTTTGGCTTTGACCTGCAGTTATAGTGAATTGTTGAGAAACCATAGAGTTCAACTTTAACGTTACGGAACCCTATCGAAGCTCGATTTAGAGCTTAAAGAGTTGCCTCACGTGGGGTTTTGCAACTATAGGGTTCCTTCGCGGCGAGCCCGCTCCACCTCTTTAAGTGCTTCAGCAGGGGTGAAGGAACAGGTGCCATCGCCAAGTTTGACTACCTGAATGTCGTCCCCGGTATGGACCTCTCCGCCGTGAAGGACTACGCCAAAGATGCCCTCGTGGGGAAAGATGCAATCACCGGCAAGATAGTAGATGGCGCAGCGGGTATGGCAAACTTTGCCAATTTGGCTGATCTCAACGATTACCTCGCTGCCAAGCTTGAGTTGTGTTCCCAGGGGGAGCGAGAGCAGGTTGATGCCCTGGGTGGTGAAGTTCTCTCCAAAATCACCCTCGTGCACATTGAGGCCGCAGTCCCGGGCTGTCTGGATGGACTCTGCGGCAAGAAACGAGACTTGACGATGCCAATGTCCGGCATGGGCGTCGGAGACGAGGCCAAACTGCTCAATAACGATATCGTGTCCGTCGGCGACGGGCGTCTTGCGCGTGCCTTTGTGTGCCGAAGTGTTGATTGAGGTGATGCGGGCGGGTCCGTCATAGACGTCGTTTGCGGTGCGCAGGGGAGCGGTCGCTCGCGCACGCTGCGCCAACTCGCGTTTTGCAGCATCGAGGATGGGGTTATCGATTGGATGTTCTTGGGGCACGCGTGCGCCTTTCGTCGAGAGTGGCAATACGCTGAATCCTACAACAACGGTAGGTTCTTTGCTTGTTGTCGTACGTCAGTGAGCGCTGGCGCTACGCTGGGTTTATCGCCTCGTTTGCCATAGATGCGGCGGAGCTTTAGGCGTCGGCGATTCGGCACGCTAGAAACACCAGCTGTATAAAGACCGTCCATCGTACGGGCAGTTGATGATAGGAAGTTTCCATGGCATTGCAGTTTACAGAGCGCGAGTGCGAGGCGGCGCGTGTCGAGGTCGTCTACCCCAGCGAGAAACGTCAGGCCGACGTGATGTCGCTCATCTACGACGACGTGAAGGCAGGACGCGAGCCCGATATGGATAAGTTCGATCGCGTGATGTGGGAGTTTGCCTGCAGCGGCTGCGATCGCGTCATTCTGGCTTGCACGGAGCTTTCAGTGCTGTAAAAGTATCGTGAGATGCCCGAGATCAACCTCGACCTGCCAAAAAGGGACAGGTTCATTTTGGTAGGTTTTATCTGAGAAAACAGCAAGGCCCCGGCTCGGTTGATGCGAGCCGGGGCCTTTTGAATATATCGGTTGCCGGTGGCGATGGATTAGAAGAGGAAGCCGAGGACGATGAGGGCAATGCTGACAATAAATATGGCAATGTCCAGGCCCTTGATGGGGTAGCGCTTGTACGAGCTGGCGCGCGTACGCAGATAGAAGCCGCGCTGTTCTGCCGCCAAGGCCGTGGCATCGGTCTTGCCCACGCTCGAGATGAGCAGCGGCACACACAGTGGCAGCATGAGCTTAAGCTTCTTGATGGGGTTCTTGGTGTCGTACTCGACGCCGCGTGCGGTCTGCGCCTCCATGATGGCGTTCATCTCCTGACCAAACACCGGCACAAAGCGCAGCGCCGTGGTAAAGGTGAAGGCGTAGCGATACGGCACGTGCAACACCTCCACGCAGGCGTTGGCAAGGTCGTTGAGCTTGGTCACCATGAGCATCAGGATGAGTGGCAGCGCTACGCCCAGCAGGCGCAGGCAGGCCTTGGAGCCGGTGACGAGACCCGTGTCGGTAACAAAGCTCCACACCACGTTGCCATCGCGCATAAAAGCCAGCTGCAGCACTAGCATGATGAGCGCGAGTGGAATCAGCAGCTTGAGCAGCGCGAGCAGGCGGTCGACGACGCCGGCGTAGGCTCCCAGCGCGAGCGTGAGCGCCAAGAAGCCCAACAGTGCCACATAGGTATCGGACAAGAAGATGCCGATGATGATGGCGGCGGCGAGGCCCAGTTTGATGACGGGGTTCAGGCGATGCAGCAGCGTATCGCCCGGCATGTAGTCGATGACGTTAACCACGGCGGACCATCTCCTCGGTAATGCGAAAGATATCGGTGACCTCACTCACCTGTGTAAAGGCGGGCGAGACGGTGGATGCCAGACGGCGCGAGAGTTCGATGACCTGGGGCGGCTCAACGTAGGCACGCTGCATGAGTTCGATGTTCGAGAACAGCTCGTGCGTGCGGCCACGGTCGAGGATGCGACCGTTGGCCATCACCACGATGCGCTCGGCAAAGTCGGAAACGACTTCCATGTCGTGACAGACCATGATGACGGCGCAACCGCGCTCGGCCATGGTGCGCACCGTTTCCATCACGGTCATGCACTCGCGGTAGTCCAGGCCGCTCGTGGGTTCGTCGAGCACCACGATCTTGGGCTCGACCACTACAACGGAGGCGAGCGCCACCATCTGACGTTGGCCGCGCGACAGCGAGAACGGTGCCTCGTCGGCGGGCAGACCAAAGCGGTCGATGACCAACTGGGCGCGACGCAGAGCTTCGGCGCGGTCGATGCCAGCAAGTTCTAGACCAAAGGCGACCTCGTCGAGCACGGTGTCTTTACAGATTTGGCGGTCGGGGTTCTGGAAAAGCGTTGCCACTTCGCGTGCGATGCGGCTCGTGGGAACCGATGCCGTGTCCAAGCCCGTAACGCGTACGCTGCCCGATGCGGGCTTGAGCAGGCCCGTGAGCAGTTTGGTGAGCGTAGTTTTGCCGGCTCCGTTTTGGCCGACAATGCCCACGAGCTCTCCGGGGTAGAGCGTCAAGTTGAGGTCGTGGACGGCGGCGCCGCCATGGGGGTAAGAAAACTCGACATGGTCAAAGGCGAGCACCGGCTCAGCGTCTTTCGCATGCGGGCGCAGCGACGGCGCGTGCGGGGAGCCTGCGGGCGCTTGGGTATCGCTTGTCGCACGGTCGGGGTCGACGATGCCCCTGATTAGGCGTTCTGCCTCGTCGACATCCAGACAGGGCGTGCCGCTTACCAGGCCATCGGCTTCGAGACTGTTGAAGATGCGCGTGACACGCGGGCAATCGACGCCGATGGCGCGAAGCTCGTCGGTGTGCGCGAAGACCTCGTGCGACTCACCTTGCAGCGCGATTTGGCCGTGATCGAGCACTAACACACGGTTGCAGTACTCCGAAAGCAAGGCGACCTTTTGCTCAACGACGACGATGGTGATGCCGAGCGCGCGGTTTGCTTCGCGCAGCGTCTCGAAGACCAAGGTGGAACTGGCGGGGTCGAGCGCTGCGGTTGGCTCATCGAGCACTAAGACGTGCGGACGCATGGCGAGGATGGCGGCGATGGCTACCTTTTGCTTTTGGCCGCCCGAGAGGGTGGCGATCTCGCGGTCGCGCAGGTCGCTAATGCCGACGGTCTTAAGCGTCTCGCACAAGCGCTGCTCGATCTGGTCATGCGGAACGCCAAAGTTCTCGAGACCAAAGAGCATTTCGTCCTCAACGACCGAAGCGACCATCTGGGTATCGATGTCCTGCAACACGCTGCCGACGATCTGCGATATGTCGGTGAGCGAGACCTCGCAGGTGTCGTGGCCGTCGACCATGACGGACCCAAAGAACGTGCCGGTGTAGTGGTGGGGCACGGCGCCCGACAGGCAGG